>CAZGUN010000020.1:0-10756 GCA_964529125.1 uncultured Candidatus Saccharibacteria bacterium | reverse complement strand
AAAACGCCCCGTTAGCAGCGACTAATAGCGGCAGCCACAGATGCGTTTCTTTGGTATGCGTTCACATTGCTGTAAACGAATAAGACCTTAGTGCTTCTGGACAGAGAAGCACTAATTGTTTCAAAATTAGATCATTTGCAAAAAGTAAACAAGCTACATTCGTTGGAGAGTAGTTGCTTTTAGGCTTTTATTGGGCGGAAAAGACGTATTTACTGCAAACGTCGTTGTAGCTTCCTTTTAGCGTAGTTTTAGGCTTACACATGCCCTATAGCTTGACTTTTGAGGGTTTTAAGCTTATAATTGTCTGGACTTGAGAAGTCGATCCTTGAAAACAATCAAAAATAAATCTGGAACTTTGTAAGCTTCTAGGAGGAAGCACAATGGTAACGATAACTCGTGTTGTAAAAACGCCCGCGCCTGCAGACATCCTGTTGAAGGATATGTCTGACGAAGCGGCAAATCCGCTCTTCGGCGGAGTTCTGTTGAAGAAGTTGGAGCTGGCGCGTTTCGCCCCACCCCCAATTACTTTGCAGGCCTTAGCCGACTGGCTAAACATGGCTGCCAATGGGCATGCCGAGGAATTTCCTGTGCCTGGCCAGTACTTTCCTTTCTTCACCGAGGATGAGGGTGTCTACCTGATGCAGGTTTGCTTCACCGACGAAAGTCTGAAGAAAGCAAATCACCCCATCCTGACCAACTTCGTGATTGACGGTGGGGACAATCCCCGCACACCCGAAGTTGAAAACGCCGGCAAAGCCACATCGATCTTGAAGGTCGGCGGCGTTGATCTACGAGTTAAGTGAGAGGAGCTAAAATGACTGTAGCAACACCTGTTACACCCGTTACACCAGCACCGTCCCGTAGCATGCCAAGTCTGTTTTTGGCAGCCGGGTTTGTTGTTGGAGCATTGGGGTCATTCGTTGCCGGCTATTGGTCTACCCTGCGAGGGCTGAATGTGGTTTTGGCAGGGGGTGTTGTAGTGGGGTTCTTCGTGGTTTCCATCATCATCCTTCTTGTTGTGTGGGGTCTCACCTGGCTTTTTACCAGGCCGTTCCCTGCCACAGGAGGTTGGCGTTGGTTGCATGTGGGGATCTGGGCCATCTTTTTCTTGATGATCCTGGGCTCACTTGCTTTCCTCACCCTGTCTACACCGGACCTTGTAGCGCAAGCCGCAGGTCTCGATCCGGGCGCCAATTTGTCTGCGCTAGGGGCACCGCCTGCTGAAGATCTCGGTGACCCGACGCGGCTCACTAATCTTGATGACGTGCCTGCACCGGAGACTCTTGGCCCACAGCTTACTGGCCTTGAGGCCATAGCTGCTGCGGAACCGCTGGAAGTTGCCGCTTTGGCAGCCGATCTTTCGCTGGCCGATGCGAATCTTCTTAATCGGGTTAGCGGACCTGTCGTAGGTTTGTGCGACAACGCTGCTGTGGAAGATCAGCTTCGTAACGAAGAGACCAAGTTCATCGAGATAAATATGGAGCGTGACTTTCCCGATCATGTGGGGGGCACGATCATGATCTCCATGGACTCCGGCTTGCTCATTTACGGTGGTGGCACCGACTTGACCAATGCCGTGGACACCGTTTACGGTGCTGTTGTAGGTAGCCAAGGTCCGACCACTATCGTGACCCGCAAAGGCTCATCGGCCGGTCTTGGATGGAATACTGAAAACGGCCGCTACAATGCCCGCATCTGCGCTTACCCTGCTGGCATGGACATCGAACGCATCATGTACGATCTCCAGCTTAAAGGTTGGGTAACAGCTGATGACTTGGATGGCGAAGGCAAACCTGTTGGTGTGTTCTTTGCTGATCGAGGTGAACTAGCTGGCCAAGCACAATGGCTATGGACACCCGAAAATCCGATTGACCTGGTCGCTGTGTATGCTCGATACGGCATCACGCCCCCAGTTCAATAGCTGATCGACTTCTCAATGTGGACCCTTGCGCGAAAATATCCTTTTGGATATCTAGCGCAGGGGTCCTCAGCATTTTATAGCCCATTACTGCTAAAATATTTGTGTGGCAAAAAAAGTTAACCTCGCTTTAATACTCACTCTTCTCTTTCACATAGCATTGTTCATTGTATTTCAGTACTTAAACAAAGGTGTTGAAACCTGGGATAGCGCCGGCCACATAAGCACAAGCATGCTTATCGCCAACGAAATTAAAGAGCTTTTTTCAGGGAGTGGCGAAGCCTCCCTAACTTCTATTTTGAAAATTTCCAACTACTACCCGCCTTTTGTATTGGTCCTTGGCGCAATTAGCAATCTGGTTTTGGGTTACAGCTCAGAAGTTTTGCTTTACTTTGGACTTATCTTTTTTTTACTGTCGATTGTTTATGTTTATCGTCTGGTACTGCTAACCTCAAACGATAGTAAACTAGCTTTGCTCACGACTTTAATCTATTCGATTTTTCCCCAGATTGTTGATCAAGCTCGAGTTTTTCACTTAGACATACCGCTCGTTACATTGTTGGTTATGTCTTTTTATCACCTTCTTAGATCCAAAAACTTTTCTCACCCTGTCCATTCATTGCTCTTCTTCCTACTTTTCGCATTTGCCCAATTAACTAAATGGTATGCCTGGATATTCTTGCTTGTGCCTGTAGTTTCAGCCTTGTACCAAGGATTTATAATTGGCGATGAGGAAGGCAAATTTACCGGCCGCAGAGCGATAAACGTCCTTCTTGGCTCGCTCACCCTTTGTGTGATTGCTCTTCCGTGGTACGCAGTAAACCTTCAAGACTTACTAGCCCAGGCTAGAATCTTTTCGGTGGGGGAGTCTGACGATCCTGCAAAGTTACTAAGTCTTGAGAACTTTCTTTATTACCCCAAAAACCTACTTACATTTCAGCTTTTGCTTCTGCCCACGATTGTTTTGCTTGCAAGTTTTGTTTACTTTTACATTAAGAAAAGGAAAGAAAGTGTTTACTACTTTTTGCTGATCTTCATTCCGCTTCTTGCTTTCATCTTCATTGGAAATAAAAACTTAAGATATGTGCTGCCTTTAGCTCCACTTTTTGCATACTTTATTGCTTACTTTTTACTAGAAATAGACAAGAAATTAAAGATTTTTACATTTATTCTTGCCGCCTATTTACTATCAGGAATGCTTTTTCTTTCATTTAATCAACTCAAGGCTCAAGATCCACTAGCCTATACTGCCGGCATTTTCTACACAGGCCCTGCTTACGCAGCCTGGTATTACAATGCTCCAACCTTCTATTCTTATGACCCCCAATACTGGCCAATTAAAGAAATGCTGTCTTACATCCTTAATGATTCCAACAAGCCCTCAAACGTGGCTGTTGGTGTTTCGCTATTAATAGATAGAGAAAGGTTTTCAGCGGCTTCAATTGAAATGATTAGACTGGAAAGCCATTTAGATAATGTCTATTTCCCTGTGCCCTATTTCCAATTCGAGCCTTTTAAATCCGATGAGGAAATAGTAGCTTTCTTTAACGATACTGGAACTGAGTATGTTATTGCTCCAGATGACCCAGGCCCCAAGGGATTGAGAAATTTTGCTGCGCTAAAGCAAATGGTTGATTATCTAAACTCTCCGCGTAATGCGTACTTTGAAGAAATCAAGCTTTATACCATGCCGGACGGGCTTAATATACGTATTTATAAAAGACTTGGTGTTGAGCAAAAGTTTATAGCAAGCGGCGAGTGTATAGAAAATGCAGGTTTTGTTGATGGGGTTGAGTCAATCAAGCTTGAACCAAACCACACCTATGTGTTTTATACAGGGCATTTTGCAATTCAGGACAAGATAAAAAGGGATTACACTCCAGGGATTTTGTATGTTGTTCAAATAGAAAACACTATTCACACGAGCATTTTGAACGTTCACAATCTACCCAAGCCTGGATCGTCTTTGTGTAGCCGGCCAGGACTAAACTCGGACTTAACTGGCGAAATCATGGCACCTTTAGAAGAACCTAGTCGATGTGGGGAGGGTCTAGACTGTGATAAGGTTGTGCATGTGAAGTGGAAAGTTGGGGATAGAGACGTTGAAATCGAGGAATTTTCCCGCCCGTAACTATTTTTTGCCCGGCCTTTTATATATACTTACCCCGTGCAACTAACTGCCAAGAAAAATTACTTAAATTTTATATTTCCCCTCATTCTTGCCCTGGTAACACTTTTTATTTGTTCGAAAAACTACACTCCCGACACTTTTTTGACAGGTTGGGACACTCTTCACCCCGAATTTAACCTCTCTCTGTACTGGGAGCGTATTTTGGGTGGGGCGTGGCAAGAACACCAGGGCCTTGGTACAGTGGCTTCCCAGGCGCATGCGGCCGAAATTCCCAGGGTTTTAATATTACAATTCTTCGATATTTTCTTAGGCACTTCCCAGATCAGATACGCCTATGCCTTTTTGATGTTGGTTCTGGGGCCACTAGGCGTTTATTTTTTTATTAGAGAATTATTCAAAGATAAAAAAGATTTGATCAAAAACTCTGCCGCATTTATCGGAGCAATTTTTTATCTTCTGAACCTTAGTACCCTCCACCACTTTTACGTTCCTCTTGAAATGTTTTTAACTCACTTTGCATTTTTAGGTTGGATATTTTTTATAACAATTAGATACCTAAATGGAGGGAAAAATAACCTTTTGTGGTTTGTGGCGGTAATGTTTTTTTCTGCCCCGCAGGCCCACACATCAACCCTTTTCATATCCTTTTTACTTGCTTATTTATTGTTTTTAGCCCTATTTGTAGCCTTTGGATCAAAAGACGAACTTCGCAAGAGGTTCAAAAAAACTGTTGTGCTTTCCGCCTTAATCTTACTGGTAAATGCTTTTTGGTTAGGTCCCAATTTATATTTCATTTTTACTCAGGCTAAAGAAGTTTCGCAATCCAAAATCCATCGGCTATTTTCAGAGGAGGCTTTTTTACAAAGTAGAGAGTTTGGGAATATTGAAAATGTAACTGTTCTAAAAGGCTTTCTTTTTAACTGGGGCGAACATGTGGGCAATGGCCAATATGGAAAACTTCTAAACGAGTGGAACACCTACTATTTAAGGACAAACGCCCAATTTGTTGGATATTTATTTTTTGGTTTTGTGATTTGCGGCGTTGTAACCGCTTTGTTTCTTGAAAAAAACCCTTTCACGAAGGCTCTACTTGGGGTTTTCCTAATAGCGCTTTTCTTTGTTATTAACAGCAATCCGCCCACAGGAATACTTTTTACCTTCATGCAAAATACGATACCGCTGTTTAAGGAGGCGTTCAGGTTTCCTTTTACAAAGTTCTCGTCACTCTTGGCCATGTCTTACGCCGTATTTATTGCGTACTTTTTAACTTGGGCCTTTTCGAGACTTGATAAGTGGCAATCTACCCAAAAGGTTGTGGTGTTGCTAATTGATTTATCGTTATCTTTACTTCTAATCTATTACATGTTTCCTGCTTTTGAAGGTAATTTAGTTAGTCCATCTATGCGAGTTTCTATTCCTGATCGCTACTTTGAGCTATTTGACTACTTTGACGCGCAGCAGGATTATGGCCGTGTTGCGGACCTTCCCATACACTCTCTTTGGGGTTGGGCCTACTACAATTGGGAGCCTTTGACAAAAAGAGGGTCTCAGGGTGCGGGATTTTTGTGGTTTGGTATAAAACAACCCCTTTTGGACAGAGAATTTGATAGGTGGGGAGCTGTAAACGAACAGTACTACAAAGAGATGTCTTATGCGGTTTATTCTCAGGACGCAGCGCTTTTGGAAAGAATTCTAGAAAAGTATGAGATAAAGTGGATTATTTTAGATAAGAGTGTTTTTCAACCGAGTGTTGATGAAAAGCTACTTTATTTTGAGGAAATAGAAGACCTGCTGTCAAAGATTGGAACTATAAGTTTGGACGAAGACTTTGGCAACGGTTTATTAGTTTATAAAGTAAGCAACGACTACCAACAAAAGCAGCTAGTTGAGGGGCTGCCTGTATCTGGGCCCAAGTTTTTCTATGAGGGGATAGACCCCATCTATTATAACCACGGGGATTATATTACATCCGAGGCTATTTCTTACCCATTTGTTGGTGTGACCAATATAGACGAATCTTTGAAGGACAATTTGGTGCGATCTACAGATGATAGTTTATATCTGCGACCAGCGTTAGGGGAGGTTGGTTCAGAGAGTGTTCTTCTAGATGTAATATTTGTGAAACTAGGAAGTCAGATTCAAATTCAATTACGGGATGTGTTTTCTGGTGAAGTTAAAGCCCAGAAGGAAATAATTCTTCCACAACAAATTGTTGTAGATATAAATGGAATTCCGGAACCCGTCGACTTTTCTCAAATATCAAATGAAGTAAAAATTACCACCGTTTCTATGTCACCGGGGGAGAACCTGGAATTGGTATTTTACCGAGCCCTTAAAGCTCCGGAAACCTTCTCGGCCTTTTTATCTGTGCTTGAGCCTTGTAGTTCAGTTGGTGCTCAAACCGCCTACACGTTGGAATCTAGTAAAGCCGGATTTGATCTGACGGCCCGCAATGTTAGGGCCTGTGTTACAGCGCCCCTCGATTCAGTTTTTAAGGCTCCCGCTGCCGATACTTTTCTCCTTCAAACCTCTGTAACCGTAGAGGGTAGGGGCACTCTTGGAGAGATGTGCTTACTGGATGACCGCAATGGGGATTGCTTAGGGACTTATGAGGATACGCCTGCGGGCATAAACGTCTTTACCTTATTATCTGCTGCTGACATGGGGCATTATTACTTGAGGTTTTTTGCTAATAGTAAGGATGCAGATGAGGCCTCGGTGTCGTATAAAGATCTTGGTTTTTCAGTTTTATCCAAATTAGACTCTGTTAATTTTGACAACGTGGGTGTTAGTTTGTCCACGTTTAATCTTGGAAAGGAACTTGTTTTTGAAAAAAGTGTAAAACTGCTTCCTGCAGACCTTGAGATTCTTAGTAGTTTTTATACCTGCAGTAAGGGCGAAAGAGATTTGGAAAATGCGAGTGTTGAATATTCTGAAAATGGCATTCACTACACTGCTTCCGAAGACTTTTTGTGTGACACTTTTAAGCTTCCTTCGTTTGATTCTAAAGATGGTTTTATTCTGGGAATAGAGTCAAGAAACCTAGAAGGGTTGCCGCTGCGGCTTTGTTTAACGAATAACGAGTCTAGCCGTTGCGACCTTTATGTTTCGCTACCTCGTAATAAAGACCTTACCACCTCTTATTATTTGATTTCTCCTACGGGTGGAGGGAGCTACACAATAAACTTAACAAGCTTAGTTTATGGGGCAAACGATACCTCTTCTAACGAAGTCGCACAAATTAGTGTAACCCCCGTTCCTTATAAATTCTTAAAGTTTTTAGAATCCTCAAGCAGGGAAATAGATGCACGAAGTGCAGTGCTTTTTTCGGAAGCATACGATCCTGGTTGGGTCGCACTTTGCGGTTATAAAATCTGTGACGCACAACATGTATTAATAAGTAACTGGAAAAATGGTTGGGTTTTTGACAGCCTCGAAGAAACACAGTCGGTTACAAACATTATGTTTATACCCCAATTACTACAGTATTTAGGTTACTTTCTACTAGCTAGCGCTTTAGTTTATGCCGTTGTCGCGGCACGACGGCCAAACGAGCCATAGAAAGCACTCACCCTATAGGGTTGACAAACCCTACAATAAAGCTTATAATAACCAATATAGAGTTAAGGCAATAAAGTACCAATTTGCCGTCAAGGCGGCGGTCCAAGCCCTTAACTGCTCTCTGCCTAAAACAAAAAAAACCATGAACAAAATGTTTAAACTAAACATAGTGCTTTTTGTGACCCTAATAGGTGCTTTGACCATGCTTTTATTGCCTTCTAAAGCCTATGCTGCTGATTGTGAAGATGATGGGGCATACGGACAAACTTGTATTTACGAGAAGAACTTCGAACTTGAGAAGAGAGTAAGAATACAAGGGGATAGCACTTGGAAAGACAAAGTCATCAACGTTAAAGAAGGTCAAGTGATTGAGTTTAGGATTATAGCCAAAAACGTAGGTGAAGTAGATGCAGACGATATGGAAATGAAAGATATTTTGCCTGATGTGCTTGATAAAATTGGAGGCTCCGGCTTAACAGAGGAATGGGATGATTTCGATGTTGACGAAGAGAGAACCTTCATAATCCAAGCTAGAATTAAGTCTGTAGAGTTTGATAGAACCGACAATTTCGAGAAGTGTGTAGTTAACAAAGCTGAACTTAGACATGAAGGTGATTTGGTAGCCTCTGATACTGCAACCGTTTGCTATGGAGAAAAAGAGATCAAAGAGCTTCCAAAGACCGGACCTACAGAGTTAATGAGCATTTTCGGATTTGCCTCTACTGGAATTGGACTCTTCCTTAAAAGAAGGAAGTAACTCGGGGCTGCGCTTTGCCGCAGCTCCGCCCAGGCTTAAGCCTTGGGTAGAATAGTTGGGTTCGCGCAAGCTTACGCGACTATTCTATCTTTTGCTTAAGTTTTTGATCCGCCCATTAAAGATCCCAATGCACCGAACTCTTCTAGCAATAACATTATTAATAGTTCTTTTTTCGCTTTATTTGGTAGGAAGCGAGGTATTTTATAAAGGTGGAAGAAATGTCTTGGGTATTAAGGCTGGAAAATCTGAAACCAACTCTTATACAGAGCAAGCCGCAAATATATTTTCTGAGCTAAAAGAGTACCCATATGTGCCTCCCGAGTCGGTGTCACTTCAAAACAAAATATTTAAGGTTGAAAAGATAGGTCTTAAAAATGATGGAGAACTTCAAGCGCCCAGTTCTTGGGAAACCACCGGTTGGTACACGAGAAGCGCAAAACCCGGCCAAATGGGCGCAATTATAATAGATGGCCACTACGATACAGACACAGCATCACCGGCCGCCTTTTGGGTATTGAAAAGCGCTAAACTCAATGATAAAGTATCAATCAAGGACGAGTTGGGGAGAGATTTTACTTACAGGGTTGTTAACATCTTTTTTGTTGATATCCAGGATCCACAACGAATACAAGTGTTTCAGGAGAGCGGTAAAGCTGAACTAATCCTAATTACTTGCGGTGGGGTTTGGAACGAAAAAGAGGGGACATACAACAAGCGTCTTGTGGTAAAAGCGGAACTTGTTTCGCCCAACTAATTTCCCATTGATTTTCGTCTGAAACTATCGTACCTTTGAGCAGACGAAGGTTGAAGCGGGGAGGTAACTCGGGGCAGTGGTTATCTCCCCACTTGAGCTCACTTTTGAAGCGTTATTTCATACCAAAATTTAAAAAAGAATTTAATATTTATTTAATTTAAGAAAGAATTATGCCTGTAAGATCATCTACATCACCTATATCACCCGTACCTACAACCCCTACAACTAGACCTGTAAGCAGAAATGGCGAAGAGGCTATGAGTAAATTTGTCGGAGAAACAGTTCCTGTGGAAGGAGCTTTAGAGGTTTTAACCGATTACGGCGTTTTGCGACAGGATGAGCAGTTAGACGAAAACCTTCCTCGCGACGTTTACATTAGTCTTTCCCAGATCCGCAGATTTAGCTTAAGGGGCGGCGATGTTATTAAAGGCCAGGCCAGACCGCCAAAAGAAGGGGAGAGATATCTTTCGCTTCTTAAGGTCGAAAAAGTTAATGATGCAGATCCCGAAAAAGCCAAAAACAGGCCGCTTTTTAGTAAACTTACTCCAATTTTCCCAGACGAGTGGATGAAGCTTGAAACTGAGCCAAACGTTCTCTCCACCCGAATAATTGATCTTATTTCGCCGGTTGGAAAAGGCCAAAGAACTATGATTGTGGCTCCTCCCAAGGCTGGTAAAACGTGGCTTTTGCAAGAGATCGCAAAAGGCATTGCCGCAAACCACCCAGATATTACGTTAATGGTTGCGTTAATTGGTGAACGACCTGAAGAAGTTACGGACATGAAACGAAAAGTTAAGGGCGAAGTTTTTGCCAGCAACTTTGACGAATCTCCCGAAGCCCAAACCCGTGTCGCCGAACTTACTTTGGAAAAAGCCAAAAGGCTTGCTGAAAAAGGTGGGGACGTGGTCATCTTAATGGACTCTCTTACAAGGCTTGCCCGCGCCTACAACTTGGTTGTTCCGCCTTCAGGAAGAACTTTAAGCGGTGGGTTTGACCCCTCAGCCCTGTACCCGCCCAAGCACTTTTTTGGTGCCGCGCGAAACTTTGAAGAGGGCGGATCTCTAACCATTATCGCAACAGCCTTGGTCGAAACCGGTTCCAGAATGGACGATGTAATTTTCGAAGAGTTCAAGGGAACAGGAAACATGGAACTAAAACTTGACAGGAACTTGGCAAACAGAAGAATCCACCCGGCCATTGATATAAAAAACAGCTCTACACGAAACGAGGAGCTTTTGTACGATAAAGAAACCTACGAAGCAGTGGTGAGGTTAAGACGCATGATGGCTCTTCTTAACGAAAGCGAAGTTACAGAGCTTGTTCTTCAAAGGCTTGCCAAGACCAAGACGAATCAGGAGTTTCTAAAGACCCTCCAAGAGCCCGGAAAGTAAGATAAAGCTTGGTGGCATGTGAGGGAAAGTGCTGATAAAATAACCCCCGTGAAACGATTTTTTAAGCTCTTAAGACGCCTTTGGCCCCAAAGGATCTCCCAGTTACCTTTAGGTGGTTTCAAGCCCAATTGGCGGGAAAAATTCAAAAAAACCATTTCGTCCTCAACCTTGTTTTTTAGGGCGCTTTTTAAGTATTTTACGAAAAAACTTAGGGCATTTGGGCGCTTTTTGGTTCGTACGGTTG
>CAZGUN010000019.1:0-11092 GCA_964529125.1 uncultured Candidatus Saccharibacteria bacterium | reverse complement strand
TGATAAGAGAAATCGTGAGAATGAAAGAAATTGTTTTGGTCAGCGACTCTGGCCTTTCAACTAACTTAGTAAACACCAACGAACTTTTGTGGACACAGCCTGGGACAGTGGGTATTAAAACCGGCCAAACTGAAGAGGCGGGTGAGGTTTTGATTTATGAGTACAAAGCCGACCAGAAAGATATTGTAATTGTAGTTATGCGAAGTGAAGATAGATTTGGGGATACGGCAAGGATTTTAAACTGGATACTTTCAAGCTATAGCTGGCCGGGCGACGCCGGTGTTTGAGTATTTACAGGTACTCTTACGTATTCACTGCTTACAGCAGGGTAATAAATGGTAATGCTACCGGAAGAGCCCGCCGTTGTGATGTAGTTTCCCTCAAAAACATAAATAGGCTGTAGGAATTGTTGGGGGGTTACATTGTCAAAGTAAGCCAAGTAAACTTCGTTGATTAGAACTCGATCAACCCTTGTTGCCCGTGGTGTTTCGAACGGACTTGCGCCCTGCGGCGTGACATTAACTACAACACCGTTATTTTGCGAAATCTGTTCCCACACTGTTTCAATCGGAGTAAGTGGGTATGTTGCTGGCTCGTCTGTATTTATTTCCCAATGGTAAGCCCTAACATAAGGGAAGTTTAATTGTGGAAACGTATCCTCGGTTTTTGGGTCTCTTAAATAAACTTGCAAAAGAGCTTGCTTTGGATCTGGTCCTAAAATTGGAAACTCCAAAATCTTTCTGAAAAAATCCACCCTCGCAATTTGGGTTTCTGGAATTGAACTTGCTTCTACCACGCTTGCGCCGCTAAATTTGCCGAATCTAACTTCTTGATACCCACGCGAGTCCGAGGTGTAAAGTTTGTCGCTAAATCTATTAATTTTTTGAAGCAATTCTTTTGCTGCTTCTATTGCATTTGTTTGCGTGAGCTTTCCAGCCGGAAATAAGCTGCCAAGGCTTGCTAAAGGAGTGCCAAGCTTTAAGATTCTGGTTTTTGTGTCAACTTCCAAGTTTCCACCAAACTGAACATCCTGCCAGGCAAAAACATCGCTACTCAAATCGCTTACCCTCATGGTGTCAGTAAAACCTAATGTAGCAGCATCCTGTTGCGCCCTTTCCCCTTCGCTGAAAGAGAAAGACGGTGAAACATACTTGTACACGGCCAGGCTGTCTTTTAAGTCAGTCGGAAGCCTTCCGGTTGGGGTGTTTAACACATATTCGGGAACTGACGAAACGATAGGTGTCTCAGTAAATTCAAGGGGATCAAGATATCCAAATGCAACAGTTGGTAAATCGTTGGGTGGAAAAATCGCATACCAGGTTTGCCTAATCGGATTTTTTACTATGAGAAAAGTAATGTAAAGGCCAATAACGGCCGCGGTAATCACTACTCCTTTTCGGACTTTGGCTGATGTTTGGACAAGACTCATACAGCTAAATATTAGCATAGCTGCCACTGTGTTAAAATTTCAGCATGACGGTAAGAACGAGAATGGCCCCAAGCCCTACAGGTGAGTATCACATAGGTAGTTTAAGGACTTTGCTCTACAACTACGCTTTAGCAAAAAGAAGCGGTGGGCAATTTATCATGAGGATTGAAGATACCGATCAAAAGCGTGAAGTTGAGGGTGCTAGGGAAAGGCTCCTAGCCACTATAAAAGACTATGGCTTGGGATGGGACGAGTATTATGTTCAATCCGAGCGGCTTGATACATATCGGGAGCACGCAAAAAAATTAGTAGAAGCAGGCGGTGCCTATTACTGTTTTTGTTCCGAGGAAAGACTGGAGCAGGTGAGAAAAGAGCAACAAGCTCAAGGGTTGCCACGAACTTTCTATGATAGAAAGTGTAGGAATCTAAGTGTAGATGAAGTTTCAGAAAAACTTAAAAATGGTGAAAATTATGTAATACGGCAAAGAGTTCCCGAAAACGAGGAGCTTGTTTTTGAGGACGCTATTCTGGGAAAGATTGTATTTAACACAAACGATATAGATGACTCTGTTTTAATGAAGTCGGATGGATTTCCGACTTACCATCTTGGGGTTGTAGTTGACGATCATCTTATGAACATTACCCACGTTTTGCGTGGGCAGGAATGGCTCCCCTCTGCCCCTAAGCACGTTCTCTTGTACCGCGATTTCGGCTGGGAAATGCCGATTCACGGCCACCCCCCAAACTTAAAGGAAAAAGGCTCTAATAAGAAGATGTCAAAAAGGTTTGGAGATGTTGAAGCCGCCGCGTTTTTAGAAAAGGGCTACCTACCTGAAGCCATGCTTAATTTTTTAATGTTTCTCGGATGGAATCCCGGGACAGAAAAGGAAATCTATTCACTTGAAGAATTTATCCACGACTTTTCTATTGAACGTATTCACAAAACCGATCTGGTTGTTTTCGACCGGGATAAGCTTTTGTGGTACAACGGTCATTACACCAGGAACATGTCGGTTGAAAGTTTACATAAAAGAATCCTGGACTGGAGCAAAAAGTTTAGCGTAAATTTGCCGAAAGAGTTTGTGAGTGTTGAAGGTCAAAAGGTTTTAAAACTTATTCAGGAAAGACTAAAGACTTTAAGTGAAGTTCCGGAGTTAGTCTCGTACTTCTACAAGGAACCTTCAATAGATTTACAGAAGCTTACTGAATTTGCCAAGGATAAACCGGCGGCGAAAGAAATCCTCACCTCTTTTACCGAACTTTTCAGTTCTTTAAACAGTTGGGAAGCAAAGCAACTTGATGAACAAGCCCACGCATTACTTCAGGACAAGGGGTACAAGCCAAAAGAAGCTTTCATGACGGTTCGAGTTGCCATTTCGGGTGTTACGGCGACCCCACCCATTTTCGAAACACTTGAAATACTAGGCAAAGAAAAAGTGCTCGCCAGGCTTAAAGCGGCGATCCATTTAATTGACAGCCAGTAAGCCCGATCCTACACTAAAAGCACGATGTTTTTTAAGAAACCTGCCCAAAAACTCGCGGATTCCCAGTCAAATCCTTTTGTATCAAGTCTTGTAGACACGTATCTGAAATTTTCACTCGACAATTTAGGCGAAGAAAAAGTCCGTGAAGTTTTGAAAGGCAAATTTGCTTCCCTAAAGTACACGCTTTCGGGTTTTGACCCATCAGAGCTTCCATACGAGGATAAAGTTAAACTAATTAGTGTTTTGTACGACTACAGTATTGAGACCGTTGGACCTATTGAAGCAAAGGGAACTTTAGAGGAGCTTGGGTTAAAAGTAAAAGATAGGCTAGGGATCGATAAAGCTTTTCAGGATGGCTTGCAGGATTTGCCCGAAGGCGTGTTTGGCGTTTATCGCCTCAAAACCTTAAGTAGGGAAGAGCTCGAGGAGACCGCAAAAAAGTGTTTGTTACAAGTAGAAGAGACAAGAGCTGGTTCCACAAGAAGTACAGCTGAAAAAACGATGAAACTTGAAGCCGAAAGGGATATCTTAGAGTCTATTTTGTATAACGCAAGCGATGGTGTCTTTGCTTTGGATAGGTCGGGAAAAATTATAACTTTTAATAAAAAGATGGAGGATTTAACCGGCTACACATTTGATGAAGTTGAGCACAGGTCAGCAGATGACTATATAAGGCTTTTTGATGTTTCCGTACCTTTGGAAGTTAGCACTTATTCCAGTACATCAGCAGAAGTATCGGGCAGTGAAGGCTTTTCCAAAGATAAACTTACTCTTGTTGGAAGAAACGGTGGAAAAAAGTATGTGAGCATGAGAAGTTCGTCAATTAGAGAAGGTAGAGAGGTAAATATTGGATGTGTCGCGACCCTTATTGATATAACAAAAGACATCGATCTTGAGATGATGAAATTGGACTTTGTTTCTATTGCCGCTCACGAACTGCGGACACCTTTGACCGCCATGAGGGGCTACCTGTCTTTGTTGGGAGAGGATCTTAAAGGTAAACTCGATCCAAATGATACTGATTACCTGGAAAAATCAACTTTTAGTGCGGATAGGTTGCACGGCTTGATTGAAAACCTCCTGAATATTTCAAGAATTGAAAGAGGCGCTCTCGTTATTCAAAAAACTAAACAAAATTGGGTAGAAATTGTAAAGAGCGAAGTAGCTGAAATTGAGGTAGAGGCGAAATCGGCAAATTTAACCTTGGAGTTTATTGAGCCGAAAACCGCGATACCAGAAATCAATGTCGATAAAACTACAATTGTTGAAGTGTTAGGTAATTTGTTGGATAATTCCGTTAGGTATACAAAAGCTGGTGGTAAAATCACTGTGTCGGTGGAAGTTTCAGGAGATAAGGTTGTTACGCATATTGAAGATACAGGGATTGGGATTCCGCAAGCCTCAATTCCGCACATTTTTAAGAAGTTTTACCGTGTATCTACAACTGTTTTACGGGCAGGGGAAAAGGGTACGGGTCTGGGGCTTTTTATATCAAAAGAAATTGTGAAAATGCACGGTGGCGAAATTTGGGTTAAAAGTGAGGAAGGTAAAGGTAGCAAGTTTAGTTTCAGTTTACCAATATGAGCAAAAAAATATTATTAATTGAAGATGACGCTTTTATAAGGGATTTGTATAAGACAGTTCTTACTAAAGCGGGTTACGAGTTAGAGGTTGCAGTTGATGGGCAGGAAGCAGTAGAAAAAGCCGCTAAGGATACATTTGACTTGATTTTGCTTGACATCATGCTTCCAAAACTTACAGGTATTGAGGTTTTGAAGGTATTGCGAGAGGTTGGTTCGAAAGCTAATGCCACACCCGTGTACGTTTTAACAAACCTTGGTGAAGACACGATTATGGAGGAAGCAAACAAGCTTGGTGCCAACGGATATTTTCTTAAAGCCAAGTACCTACCCAAACAACTTGTAGAAGAAATTAATAAGCTTTTCTAGAAATTCCCAGAAAGTTAGATTTTTCTAGTGGCTGCTGTTACAACCTAAACCACCTAAACTCCATCTTAGTGTCGTACCCATTTCCAGCCACCTTAGAGCATATAGGGTTGAATAATTATATGGTCTTGTTAGAATGCTATTAGAAAGTACAGCAAATGCCAAAATCACCAAAGAAAGAAAAATACGCAGCAACCCCGGTAGATAAAAACAAAGAAATCGCCCTTAAATCCGCTTTAGACCAGATTCAAAAAAATTTCGGGGAGGGTTCAATAATGAAACTAGGAGCAGGAGCTACAAGTAATGTTGCTGGTGTAATTCCAACAGGTTCAATTGCGTTAGATATTGCTTTGGGAATCGGCGGAGTTCCAAGAGGGAGAATCGTTGAGCTATACGGACCTGAATCAGCGGGTAAGACAACTTTGGTTCAGCACATTATTGCAGAAGCACAAAGAGAGGGCGGAACGGCTGCTTTGATAGATGCCGAGCACGCTTTCGACCCTATTTATGCAGCAAAAACTGGTGTGGATATCGAAAATCTTTTGGTCTCCCAACCCGATACGGGTGAGCAAGCCTTGGAAATTGCCGAAACACTTATTCGTTCAAATGCCGTTGATGTTATCGCCATAGATTCTGTCGCGGCTTTAGTGCCTAGAGCTGAAATAGAAGGTGATATTGGTGACAGCCATATAGCTTTGCAGGCGAGACTAATGAGCCAGGCTTTAAGAAGAATTGCCGGCGCGGTAAGTAGATCAAAGTGCGCGGTAATATTTACAAACCAACTTAGAATGAAAATTGGTGTCATGTTTGGAAATCCAGAAACTACACCTGGCGGCAGGGCTTTAAAGTTTTACGCTTCAGTTCGAATGGAGATTAGAAGGATAGAGTCGTTGAAAGAGGGTAATGCAACAGATTTTCATGGGATTAGGGTAAGAGTGAAGGTTGTAAAAAATAAAGTAGCAGCGCCTTTTAGAATCGCCGAGTTCGATATTTTATTCAACGAGGGTATAAGCAAAGAGGGAAGCTTGATTGATGTGGGCGTTGACCTTGGCCTAATTAAGAAAAGCGGCGCTTGGTACGAATACAACGATGAGAAGATAGGTCAAGGAAAGGAAGCTGTTAGAACCAATCTAAAAGCAAACAAGAAGCTACGTGATGAAATTGAGCAAAAAATTAGAAAGCTTATCAAAGAGAAACAAAATCTCCCGTTGCAAGTAGGCGGTAGTGCCGAAACAAGTAAAATATAGCTAGATGCCCTTTGTAACAAAAATCTCTCCCCAAAAAAGAAGACCCGATAGATACAACATTTTTCTGGATGGAAAATACACCTTTCCTGTTTCGGAGGAAGTTTTGCTAAGTTTCGGATTAAAAGATGGCCTTGAACTAAGTGACAAAGAAATTCAGGAAATTGTTGAGGAAGAAAATTACAATAAATTTTATGTAAAGATCCTAGACTTTCTTTCGTACCGCATTCGAAGCAAAGACGAGGTGGTGAAAAGATTACGCGAGTATTTATACAAAGCAGAGATCGAGGAGGAATTTTCCCGGAACATAGAGTCAAAAATTCTGCAAAGACTCGAGGAGGCGGGCCTCATTAATGATGAAGAGTTCGTGAAAAACTACATAACTTCTGCGGCAAGTTCCAAAACTCCCCCCGGCCCACGAAAAATTAAAGAATTCTTGTTTAGAAAAGGTGTGGAGGTTTCCGTTATAGATAAATACCTAAGCGATTATTCTCAGGAAACTGAATTGGAGGGCGCAAAAAGCGCTTTAGAAAAAAGATTAAGAAGCGCCAAAGCCCGCGATTTGAAGGAAAAGCAGAAGTCCCTGCAGTTTCTTTTAAGAAAAGGCTACTCTTATGGAGTTGCCAGAACGGTAGTTGACAGCAATTTCGAAGTTTAATACAATGTAACGAGTCGAATCGCCCGTTATGACGAGAAAAACTATGAAACTAGCTACTTTAGAAACCACAAAGACTTTAGCTTCATAATCATCATAAGCCACTAGTTGGCTAATTCGGCGTAAAAATAAATATTATTAAATTTGATCAGGAGGTATTTAAATGTCAGATATAATTTCGACTTTGTTAATTGCTTTAGTGGCGTCAGTCGGTTCATTTGGAGCGTTTTATTTTGTTAGCAAAAAGAAAAGTTCTTTGGGAACAGCCTCGCAGACGGGTGGGGGCTTAGAGCCTGCCGTAGCAGTAAACGCGGATATTTCGCGTGAAGCCGTTGTTGTAGAAGCTAAGGCTAAGGCCAATGAAATAATTTTGGAAGCTAAAAACGAGGCTCTTAAGGCAAAACAAGAAGCTCAAAAAGAAGTTGATGAGATAAAAAGAGAGGCTCTTGAAACCGAAAAGACGTTTTCGTCCAAGAAAGTTGAATTGGAAGTAAAAGAGAAGCAAGTTAGTGCTGAGCAAAGCTCACTTACGGTTGCCAAAGAGCAGTTAGAAAAAAGAAAAAGCGAGTTGGACACTTTAATTAGCGAGCAGCAAAGCAAGCTGGAGAAAATTGCGGGTTTATCAAAACAGGACGCAAGAAACCAACTACTCGAAAGCTTTGATAGAGAGCTACAGCAGGAAAAAGGCAAAAAGGTTCGCGAAATGGAAGAAGAGGTAAAAAAAGATGTTGATGAAAAAGCTAAGGAAATAATAGTTTCCGCGATGAGACAGGGCGCCACAGATTATGTTGTGGAGCACTCTTCGTCAAAAGTTAAGCTTGCCGATGACGATATGAAAGGCCGAATTATCGGTAAAGAAGGCCGTAACATAAGGAAATTCGAGGAGTTAACGGGTGTTGAGCTTGAATTAGACGCAACCCCCGGCGAAATTCTTATTTCCTCGTTCGATCCTATTAGGCGTGAAATAGCTAAAATCTCGATGGAAAGATTAATTGCTGATGGCAGAATCCAGCCGGCAAAAATCGAGGAAATCATCGCTAAAACTCAGGGCGAGGTAGACAAGATAATCTATAAGGAAGGCGACAACCTTTGTCACAGGCTCGGTGTTTATAACTTGCCTGAGGATGTTGTGAAAACGCTTGGAAGGTTCAAGTACAGATTTTCTTATGGTCAGAACATGATTGAGCACACGTTGGAAGTTACAAAGATTGGCATGTCCATTGCCAGCGAAATTGGAGCCGATGTTGAAATTGTTAAGCTTGGTTGTTTGTTTCATGATATTGGTAAAGTTTTAGAGGGTGAAGGAACCCACGTAGCTTTAGGAGTTGATTTTCTTACCAAACATAAAATCAAAAAAGAAGTTATAGACTGTGTCGCCGAACATCACGAAGACAAGCCTTTTAGCAGCATTGAGTCGGCGGTTGTTCATATTGCTGATCATATAAGCGGGGCAAGGCCGAGTGCACGTTCGGAAGACTACGAAGCCTATGTAAAGAGGCTAAAAGACCTTGAAGAAGCAGCCTACTCCTTTGACGGTGTGGAGAAGGTTTATGCCCTTGAGGCGGGTAGGGAAGTTAGGGTGTTTGTAAAGCCTGAAAGGGTCGACGATGCCTCAACGGCGCTCTTGGCGCGTGAGATAGCCCGAAAGATAGAGCTTGAGCAAAACTACCCAGGAATAGTAAAAGTTACGGTTATTCGCGAAACACGCGTTACAGAAACCGCCAAATGACGGGCAGAAAAGAGTTGCATTTTTATTTTTGGCGTGGTAACAATGAATACGCTGAGGTTTCGTTATGCATTACCTACTAGCAGCCATATTTATACTTCTGTTGCCAGCTTTTGCTGAGTTTAGCATTATGAAAAATTCAATTAGAAGATTCCAGGCTCGTCCATGAAGATATTATTCATTGGGGAAATTGTTGCTAGGCCCGGAAGAAGCGTTGTGAAGGAGGTCTTACCCGAAGTTTTGGAAAGCGAGAAGCCGGATCTAGTTTTATCAAATGCCGAGAATCTTGCCCATGGAAGAGGTGCGACGGTTGGAACCATACAAGAAATGCAGGAGCTCGGAATAGAGTTTTTTACCGGCGGTGACCATTTGTTTTGGCACAAGGGTTTTGAAAAGGAGATAGGAAGCCTTCCTGTAATAAGGCCCGCGAACATAAAAGACGATCTGCCGGGAGATGGTTACAGGGTTTTAGAAACGAAAGTCGGAAAAGTTTTAATAATGAACGTTATGAGCATAAACAGTCATAAATACTCTGAATTGAATTTAGCCAACCCCTACTTAAAAGTGGAAGAAATACTGGAAAAGACCGCTGATCAGGATGTTGCAGTCTCAATTGTGGATTTTCACGCAGACTATACCAGCGATAAACATGCGATGGGCTTTTTCCTTGACGGAAGAGTTGATGCAGTTCTTGGCACCCACAGCCACGTTCCAACATGCGACAATAGGGTTCTACCAAAAGGAACCATGTATGTGACCGATGTAGGGATGTGCGGGAACATAGATTCAGTCTTAGGCGTAAAAAAGGAAATTATCATCGACCGCGCAGTTTACTCCCAAAAAGAAAAGTTTGAGTGGGAGCTAAGCGGTAGGCGGGCCTTTAGGAGTGTCATAATAGACACAACCAAAAAAGAAATACGAAGATTTGATAAAGAGGTTATTTAGTTTGGAAAATATTTGCCGCCAGGCAGTATTCGAAAGGGGGTGTATAGCAGATGACAAAACAAGACTTAGTAAATATGCTTTCTGACAAAGTTGGCCTTACAAAAGCTGACGCACAGAGAGCCGTTGATGGAGTTGGAGATGCTATTACAGCAGCTCTAGCAAGAGGAGAAAAGGTAACCTGGACCGGTTTCGGTACATATGAGGTAAGAACAAGAGCCGCAAGAATGGGAAGAAACCCTCAGACAGGTGCTCCTTTGCACATTCCTGCTGGTAAAACACCTGCTTTCAGAGCTGGTAAAAGCCTGAAAGACGCCGTTAGACAATAACGTAAAGTGTTTTTCGTAGGGTCATGACCCTAAAACTCCCCGGGGACGCCCGGGGAGTTTTGTATGTATAATTATTTACAATGCTTAGTTACAATCCGCACACAGATACACACGCGATACAAAAGTATCAGTTTTTGCACCATTTTCTGCCCCACCCGGAAACTAAAAAACGGGCGAAGTTACTTTCGCATACTGCGTTGCTGGGCTACTCGCTGGTTATGGTTTTTGTAATCGGGCTTTTTCATGTTATTCCACTGATCGCGCCTGGGGTACTTGGTTATGCCTCAAATATAACTTTTAGCGATTTATTAGATGACACAAATAGGGTCAGGCAGGAGCATAACCTACCGCTCTTGCATGTTAATAATGAACTTTCGGTAGCTGCGGAAAAGAAGGCCGAACACATGTTTGCTAATAATTATTGGGCTCATGTTGCTCCCGATGGAACAGCTCCGTGGGATTTTATTCTGGCTGAAAGTTACGACTACAGCTACGCGGGCGAGAACTTGGCCAAAAACTTCAATAATTCGGATCAGGTTGTAGATGCGTGGTTTAAGTCGCCGTCGCATCGGGAAAACCTTTTGAACGAGCATTATGACGAAATAGGTTTCGCGGTGGTTAACGGAGTGCTTGATGGGTACGAAACTACGCTGGTCGTTCAAATGTTTGGTAAGTCCAGACTGCCAACACAACTTGCTGTGGTACCCGAACTTGAAGAGGAAAATGCAGTTGAAGTGCCTGTGCAAAATGTGGTGATTGAGCCTGTACCGCAAATACTTCCCGCGGTTGATGTGGCTTTAGCTTCAAAGACCATCTCTATGCTAATTGGCGGATTTCTACTGCTACTGTTGGTACTAGACATCTGGTACACAGAAAGAAAAGCTATACCCAAAATTACCGGCCACGCCTTTTCGCACGTACTTTTACTAGTAATCGTTTTGGCTGGTGTGTGGTTCGTTTTATCGCCGGGCAAAATCTTATGAAAGACAAATACTTATTACACTTTGCAACTCTGCTTTTTGGGATTTTGGTCTTGGCCTTCTTTTTCGTATATTTTAGGTTTAACTCCACAGCTCAAGTTGTAGTTGCAGGGATGGGTTGCATCTACTATATTGGCTGGGGCATAATTCACCATGCTGTTAGGGGGCGTCTGTCCAGATTGATTGCCTTGGAGTATATTCTGGTTGGCAGTTTAATCTTCCTACTGCTCTTAACTTCCATAACGTTATGAAAATCGTAGTTATAATACCTACTTACAACGAGGCAGAAAATGTCAACAGGCTTGTGCCTTTGCTGGCAGAAGAATTTAAAAGCATTTCCCACGAAATGCAGGCTCT
>CAZGUN010000018.1:0-11369 GCA_964529125.1 uncultured Candidatus Saccharibacteria bacterium | reverse complement strand
TAGAGGAAAAAGTGCTGCAGAGGCTTTAAGAATTTTAAAATTCGACTCAACAAAAGTAGCCCAGCTTGCCTTAAAAGTTTTGCAGACGGCTATTGCTAACGCGAGAACGGTTCATAATTTAGTAGAAGATAAGCTTTTTGTTTCGGAAACCTGGGTAGATGGTGGGCCAATGCAAAAAAGAGGAAGAATTGTAGGAAGATCTAATTTTAACCCGATTCTTAAAAGAACCAGCCATATCACATTCGGTTTATCTGAAAGGAAGGGTAAGTAACATGGGTCAAAAGATAAACCCAACAGGTTTTAGAATAGGTATTTCAAAAGACTGGACATCCAGGTGGTTTGCAAATAAAGCCACATATGGGGATTTAGTATTCGAGGACTTAAAAATCCGCAAGTTTTTAAAAAATAAATTTGAGCAGGCGGGAGTTAAAAATGTTGAGATCGAGCGCTCTTTAAATGAAATAAAAATAATAATGAAAGTTTCAAAGCCAGGTATTGTTATTGGTAGAGGTGGGGCGGGCGTAACCGAAGCTCAGGAACAGTTGAAGAAACTTACCAGCTCTAAGATTTCTCTCACAGCGGAGGAAGTTAAATCCCCCGAAATGGAGGCCGCTCTGGTTGCGCAGTACATAAGCCGGCAGTTGAAGAGAAGGTTACCTTATAGACGTATAGTAAGTGGAGTTTTGCAGTCAGCCATGGATAAAGGTGCAAAAGGAGTTAAGGTAAGACTTTCCGGTTTGTTAAGCGGCGGAAACTCAATTGCCCGAAGAGAAGTTGCTTCACTTGGATCTATTCCAAGTCAAACTCTTCGAGCCGACATTGACTACGCACAGGAAGATTGCCACATGCTATACGGAACTATTGGTGTAAAAGTATGGATTTATAAAGGGGAAGTTGATTTGTAGGAGCTGATTATGTTACTACCTAAAAGATCAAAATTTAGAACACAGCAAAGAGGAGTTAATAAGGGTTTGGCGACCCGTGGGTTTAAAGTTGATTTTGGTGACTATGCACTGAAAGCCGAAACCAGGGGATACGTGACTTCGAGGCAAATAGAATCTGCCAGAAAAGCAATTGCTCACAGTACCAAGCGAGGCGGAAAGCTTTGGATCAGGATTTTTCCTCACAAGCCTATTTCGAAAAAGCCTATTGAAACAAGAATGGGTAGCGGTAAGTCACCGGTTGATCACTATTCAGCGGTAGTAAGACCAGGAAAGATTATTTTTGAAATGTCGGGAGTTACGGAGGAAATAGCACGGGCTGCGTTTAGAAGGGCTGCCGATAAGCTAGCTTTGAAAACACGATTTGTAAGTGCGGAGGACCAGTTATAAGGCAATATGAAAAAACTTGAAGTCAAAGAAAAAACAAAAAAAGATTTAACCGAAATGCTTCAGAAAGCAAAGGATGCGGTTGAGAAAACTGTTTCTGAGATTCTTCAGGGTAAGTCAAAAGATACAAGCAAAGTGAAAAGGGTTAGAAGAGAATTTGCAAGAATACAAACAGTTTTAAACGAAAAGGGGACTAAAGAAAATGCCTAAAAAAGTTTTAACAGGGCACGTAGTGTCCGCGAAAATGCAAAAAACGGTTGTTGTGGCTGTAGATATGTCCAAAAGACATCCCATATACGATAAGATCGTTAAGAACACGAGAAGGTTCAAAGCCCGCGATGAGATAGGTACAAAAGAAGGAGATTTTGTGAGAATTGAAGAATCTAAGCCATTGAGCAAAACGGTAAGCTGGCGCGTGCTAGAAGTACTTGAGTCCGCTCAGGAGGAGAACTAAAAATGGTTCCACAAGGCGCAGTGTTAAGTGTTGCAGATAACTCAGGAGCCAAAAGCTTAAAACTTATTGGAATCCCTGGTTCAAATAGAAGCACTGCGTCACTTGGCGATGTAGTAACTGCTGCGGTAAGCGGAGCTTCGTCTGTTGGTAACGTTAAAGATCACACGGTTGTTAGAGTGGTGATCGTTAGAGTTAGAAAAGAGGTTCGCAGGAAAGATGGGACTTATATCAGATTTGACGATAACGCGGGAGTGGTTATAGACAAAGACAAGAACATGATTGGAACCAGAATCTTCGGCCCTATCGCAAGAGAAGTGAGAGATAGGGGTTTTATGAAAATAATTTCGCTGGCTCCTGAGGTTTGGTAAGGATTAATAAAATGAAAGTAAGAAAAAACGACAAAGTAAAAGTTATAACAGGAAAAGATAAAGGTAAGGAAGGTACTGTGGTCAGAGTATTTAAAAAAACAAACAAAGTTTTGGTCGAGGGTATAAACATTGTAAAAAAACATGTTAAGCCCGGTGTGATATCAAAAGAAGGCGGGATTATAAGTATGGAAAGACCAATCGACGCTTCAAATGTTATGTTGGTAAGTTCAAAAGCCAAAGCCAAACCAGTAGAAAAAGCTAAGGTTTCAAAAAAGGTGAAAGAGTAATATGTCAGTTTTACAAGAAAAGTATAAAAACGAAGCGATCCCGGCTCTTATGAAAGAGTTGAACCTTTCTAATATTATGGAGGTTCCAGCTATTAAAAAGGTTGTTATAAACGCGGGAGTTGGGAATTTTAAGGATAGTAAAGAGGCTTTGGAGTATTTTAGAGAGGAGCTTTCGCAAATAGCGGGGCAGAGGCCATCGGGAAGAAAGATTAAGAAGTCTGAGTCCGGATTTAAGGCAAGGCAGGGAGATATGGTAGGATATGCCGTTACCCTAAGAGGACAGCACATGTGGGCATTTCTGGAAAAGCTTATTAATATAGTTCTGCCCAGAGTCAGAGATTTTAGAGGATTGAGCAAAAAGGCGTTTGACCAATCCGGAAACTATTCGCTGGGTCTCTCAGAGCATACTATCTTTCCAGAGGTTAATCCAAATACAACCAAAGGGATCAGGCACTTGCAGGTGACAATTGTTACCAACGCGAAAGATAAAGAAAAAAGCGAAAAGTTATTAAGTTTGATGGGGGTACCTTTTACAAAGGCATAAGATGGCAAAGCAGTCGCAGTTAGAAAAACATAAAAGAGGACAGAAATTTGAAGTAAGAGAATACAACAGATGCAAAATCTGCGGTAACCCGCGTGGATATATGAATAAATTTAAAATGTGTCGTAAATGTTTCAGGGAAATGGCTCACAAAGGCGAGCTCCCCGGTGTTATGAAGTCGAGCTGGTAATGGATACTATAGCAAACATGTTAAGTTCAATAAAAAATGCCTCCGCTGTAGGCAAAGAATTTGTTGAGCTGCCATATACAAAGGTTAACGAAGCCATACTTGAGGTTTTGAAAAAAGCTGATTTTGTTGCGGAAGCCAAAGTTTTTAAAGAAAAAGAAAGTTCACACAAAAGTTTACATATAGGTTTGCTCTACGACGATTTGGGCGCACCAAAAATTCGCAAAGCAGGCCGCGTCTCAAAGCCTGGAAGAAGAATTTTCAAGGGGTACACCGAATTAAAAAGATTTGTACCAGGAACTGGAGTTTGGGTGGTTTCCACTCCAAGAGGAATTTTATCCAGCAACGAAGCTAAAAGTAAAAAATTGGGCGGCGAAGTAATTTGCGAGGTAATGTAATGTCAAGAATCGGAAGTCAGGTAATCGAAATACCAGCAGGAGTTACCGTCACGGTAAGTGGCGGCCGTGTAGTGGTAAAAGGCCCAAACGGAGAACTTACACAGGAGATTAGGCCGGAAATTGATGTCAAAGTGGAAGATAGTAAAGTTGTTACTTCTGTAAAAATTCAAACTAATGAGTCCCCGGCTCTTTGGGGTCTAACACGAGCGTTAATTAACAATATGGTAAAGGGCGCTACAGAAGACTACCAAAAGAAGTTACAGATGCTAGGTGTGGGTTACAGGGCAAAAAAAGTTTCTGATTCCAAAATTTCGCTAACTGTGGGATTTTCCCATCCGGTGGATTTTGAAGCTCCAGAGGGCGTAAAACTTGATGTTGAAGAAAACAACGTTATTGTAATAAAAGGAGCTAACAAACAGCTTGTAGGTTTGACTGCTGCAAAAATAAGAAGGATAAGAGAGCCGGAACCATACAAAGGCAAAGGAATAAGATACGAAGATGAATATGTTAAAAGAAAGCCAGGAAAGGCTGGTAAGGTTCTATGATAAAGATTATACAAAGGACAGGAAAAGTTAAAAGAAAGCTTAGAGTTCGAAAGAAAGTTTTTGGAACAGCAAAAAAGCCGCGACTGTCGGTTTTTAGATCAAATAAGTACATATACGGTCAGCTAGTTGATGACAAAACCGGAACAACACTAGCGGATATTCAAGCCCAGGCAAAAAAGCTTCACGATAAAAAGAACAAGACAGAAGCCGCTTTTGCGGTAGGTCAGGAGTTAGCTAAGATTGCTAAAGAGAAGAAGATAAACGAGATTGTATTTGATCGGGGAAGTTACAGGTATCATGGTAGAGTAAAGAGTTTTGCCGACGGGGTTCGTGATGGAGGGCTGAAGTTTTAACAGGAAAAGTATATGGCTGAACAGTACACAAGACAACCAAAAGAATACGAAGAGCGCGTAGTTCAAATAAAACGTGTTTCGAAAAAAACTAAAGGTGGAAATAAAGCCGGATTCACAGCTTTAGTTCTCCTGGGTAACAGAAATGGTAAAGTTGGTGTGGCTTTAGGCAAGGCAAAGGATGTTTCTTCGGCGATTCAAAAGGCAATCGCAAAAGCCAAAGAAAATCTTATAGAGGTGCCTTTGGTTGGAAATACAATTCCGCACGAGATAACAACCAAGTTTAAAAGTGCCAAAGTTCTTATGATGCCGGCGCCAGTTGGTTCGGGAATTATTGCTGGTGGAACAGTTCGCGATGTGTTGCAGTTGGCTGGAATAAAAGATATTTCAGCGAAAATGCTGGGCTCAAATAATAAAAACGCGAATGTATACTGTACTTTGCAGGCTTTGAGCTCGCTGAGATTTTCGGATAAAGGAACAAAAGCATGAAGTTAGGAAGATTACCAAGGACGAAAATGAATAGAGACAGCAAAAGGCTAGGCCGTGGTATCGGTAGCGGAAAAGGTGGGCATACGGTTGGACGTGGTATTAAGGGACAGAAATCCAGAAACAAAGTTAATCTTGGTTTCGAGGGCGGTCAGGTTCCTTTGTACAAAAAACTTCCTCAGATGGGCGGGTTTAAGAACCCAACCAAAAAGGACATCCTCTCCATTTCGCTTAGCTCTTTAAATACTTTCAAGGACGGCTCTGAGGTTACACCGGACAAATTGGTGGAACAAGGAATAGTTAAAAGAGTTCCCGGGAACAGTATAAAGATATTAAATAATGGGGATCTGACCAAAAAGCTTACTCTAAAAGGATTTACCGCGTCCAAATCCGCACTGGAAAAGATAGAGAAGTCTGGTTCTAAGATTTTATAATTATTATGTTTAACGCTCTTCGATTGCCCGAACTTAGAAAAAAGATTTTATTTACCCTACTTGTTATTTTAATTTTTAGGTTGTTGGCCCATATCCCGGTTCCAGGCGTAGACGTTGCAGCGATAAGGTCGTACTTAAGTAGTAATGCTTTGCTTGGAATATTTAACTATTTTAGTGGCGGCGGTTTTCAAAATTTTTCTATCGTAACCTTAGGCCTCAGTCCTTATATTAACGCCTCCATTATTATGCAGCTCATGACTGTCATGATTCCGAAGCTTGAGGAGCTTTCTAAAGAGGGCGAGTCTGGTAGAGAGCAGATTAACCAGTACACACGCTACCTTTCGTTCCCGTTAAGCATTTTTCAGGCTTATGGTGTTTACTTTTTACTAACTAAGCAGGGCGTGATTGGAACTTTAGGTTCTTTCGATCTTCTGGTTTTAATATTAACCCTCACCGGCGGTGCAATGCTTTTGGTTTGGATTGGGGATTTGGTTACCGAATATGGGATTGGAAATGGTATTTCGCTTTTAATTTTCATTGGAATAATAAGCAGCCTTCCGTTATCTGTGGCGGGGTTCGTCCTTGGTTTTGACCCCTCCAACACAGGTTTAATAATCCAAGCAGCAGCGTTTGCCTTAATTTCTTTGATTGTGATAATGAGTGTAGTTTTGGTAAACGAAGGTACAAGAAATATTCAGGTTGAGTATGGGCGCAGAGGAACAACTTCGCAGAGAGTTACAAACTATCTTCCGATTAAAATTAATCAAGCCGGAGTAATTCCGATAATTTTCGCGGTTGCTGTGGTTTTAGTCCCATCTCTTATAGGCGGGCCTTTACTTTCTGCGAATAACGAAATACTTAGAAACGTTGGTATTTGGTTGGCTGTAAACTTCATCCCTACCTCTATCTGGTATAACGCTACTTACTTCCTCTTGGTTTTTGGGTTTACATATTTTTATACAGCGGTTCAGTTTGATCCTCAAAAAATTTCTGATGATATTAAAAAACGCGGGGGATTTATTCCAGGGATTAGGCCAGGTAAAGCAACAACGGACTACCTAAAGAAAGTTATTACCCGCCTTACAACCTTTGGAGCTATCTTTCTTGGTGTTATCGCTATTCTGCCTTTTATAATGCAGAATACACTAGGTCTTGGAGGGCAGTTTGCGGTTGGAGGGACAGGCCTCCTTATAGTTGTGTCAGTTGTTTTAGAAACGATGCGTCAGGTAGAATCTCTTATGGTTACCAGAAATTACGATAGCTTCCTTACCTAATATGCTTGAAAAACTAAAAAACCTTAATAAGTGGCGAAAAACCCAGTCGGAGATACAGAAACAAATGGAGCAGATTTTTGCTTCTGCGGAAAGAGATGGAGTTAAAGTGGTAGTTAACGCGAATAATAAAGTTATAAGTGTTGAAGTAGAGGGCGACGAAGACAGGCTTCTTAAGGATCTTTTGAACGATGCGCTAAAGGATGCGAAAAAGAAGGCCGAGAAGAAGTTGCGCGGGCAGGCTTCAGAGCTTGGTTTAGGAGATCTTTTGTGAAGATAATGCTTATTGGTCCCCCGGCGTCTGGAAAAGGAACGGTTGGGGCATTATTAAGCGAAAAACTACACTTGCCGATTTTCTCCGTCGGGGAGTTGCTAAGAGATATTCCCGAAAGCTCAATATTTTACAAACCTCTTCATGACGACATGGACAAAGGAAAACTTGCACCCGATAGTATTGCCGCAGGTGTAATAAGAGACGAACTAAAAAGTGATAAATACCAAAATGGATATATTTTAGACGGTTGGATGCGGGATATGGCACAAAAAGATTCGTTTGATCCAGAGGTGAACCACGCAATTTTCATAAAAGTTTCGCCTGAAACATCTATTAAGAGAATAAGTGGGCGAAGATTTTGTATAAAGGATGACTTTAGCTGTAATATTTATACCCTTCCCCCGCAAGACCCAAACCATTGTGATAAATGCGGTGGTGAACTTGTGCAACGTGAAGATGACAAAGAAGAGGTAGCTAAAGAAAGGCTGGACTTGTTCGAAAAAGAAACATTACCGGTTATTGAATACTACAAAAGACAGGGTAATTTGATAGAAGTTGATGGCGAAGGTACACCGGAAGAAGTTTCAAACCTAATTTTAACTGCTCTAAACAACCGTGATTCCAATTAAATCAAAAAAAGAAATCGAAATAATGGCAAAGGCCGGAAAAATAGCGGCGGAAGTTTTACGTGAAGTACTGGCTTCAATAAAGCCCGGAATTACAACAATGGAGTTGGAAAAAATAACCGAAATGGAAATTGCTAAACGGGGTGCAGCACCGTCTTTTAAGATGGTTGAGGATTACAGTTTCGCCACCTGTATAAATATTAATGACGGTTTGGTTCACGGTTTACCAAATAATTATAAGATTAAAAAAGGTGATCTAGTAAGCGTTGATATGGGTACTTTTTTTAATGGCTTTCATTCAGACCTTTCGTACACGGTTGAGGTTGAAAGTAATAAAGAAGCAAAGTTTCTGGAAACTGGTAAGAAAGCTCTGCAGGTCGGGATTTCCGAATGCGCGCCTGGGAATCATATTGGGGATATTTCCAACGCCATGCAGAAGATTATAGAAAAAGCAGGTTATACGGTTTCCAGAGATTTGGTGGGGCACGGGATTGGCAGAGAATTGCACGAGGATCCTTACATTCCGGGCTATGGAAAGCCTGGTAAGGGCGCTGAAATTAAAGAGGGAATGGCGCTTGCAGTTGAGGTTATCTACCAAAAAGGTTCGCCCAAGATTCTCATTGGCAGTGATGATTGGACGATTTCGACTGCCGATGGCTCTCTGGCGGGATTATTTGAGCACACGGTTGCTATTGGGAAGGCAGGACCAAGAGTGTTGACTCAGGAAGACGGCTTTGTTACAATTTAGCCCGTACCTAAAGGAAAAACTGACTTAATGATAAAAGAGTTAATAGTAAAAGACGGAATCGTAAAAGAAGCTTTGCAGGGCGGTATGTTTAGAGTGGAATTTGATAACGAAGAGGTTGCATTGGCGACATTATCTGGTAAAATTCGAAAGTTCCGTATAAGGATTCTCACCGGTGATAAAGTAAAAGTGGAGTTTTCTCCCCATGACCTTACGCGGGGAAGAATAACCTATAGACACGGTTCCAAGCCAAGGAGTTTTAAAAAATGAAAGTACAAGCGTCGGTTAAAAAAATGTGTAAAGACTGCATAATTGTAAGGCGACATGGGGTCGTTAGAGTAGTTTGTTCCAGAGATGCTAAGCACAAGCAGAGGCAGGGGTAAAAATGGCCCGAATTTCCGGAATCGACATTCCAGAAGAAAAAAGAGTGGAGGTTTCCTTAACCTACATTTTTGGCATAGGTCCGACTCTTTCGAGGACAATTCTTAAGGCGACCAAAATTAATCCTGACACCAGGGTAAAAGATTTAACAGAGGCACAATTAGCACAAATCAGGGATCAAATCTCAGAAATGCAAATTCCTGTTGAAGGCGAACTTAAAAGGATGGCAACCCAAAACATTAAGCGTTTGCAGGAAATAAAAAGCTACCGTGGTTTAAGGCATAGACAGGGACTGCCAACCAGAGGCCAGAGAACAAGATCAAATGCTAGAACCAGAAAAGGAAAAAGAAAAACGGTTGGAGGTTTGAAGAGGAAAATTACAAAAACATAATTAAGTTATGGCTACTAAAACAGAAACACAAAAGAAAAAAGGTAAGTCAGTTCCTACAGCAGGCAAGGTTCATATAACTGCTGGGTTTAATAACACACTTGTGACTATTACAGACTTGGAGGGCAACACGTTATTTTCCGGAAGTGCTGGAAGAAGCGGTTTTAAAGGTTCGAGAAAATCAACCCCGTACGCTGCGTCTAAAGCCGCCGAAGAAGTGGGCGCGTCCGCGCATGCCGCTGGTATGCAGGAAGTGGTTGTGTCGGTTAACGGACCAGGTTCGGGAAGAATAACCGCAATAAAAGCTTTGAAAACAGCAGGTTTAAGAGTAACAGCAATTTCGGATGTTACGCGCATTCCTCATAATGGATGCCGTCCACAGAAACCGAGGAGGGTATAAGATGGCGTCGTATAAGGGACCTAAGTGCAGATTATGCAGGCGAGAAGGAGAGAAACTATACCTCAAGGGCGCCCGTTGCTATTCTGATAAATGCGCGATAAGCAAACGGCCTTATGCCCCTGGGCAGCACGGTAACAAGAGAACCAGAAGGCTTTCGGGCTATGGTCAGCAGTTTAGGGAGAAGCAGAAAGCTAAAAGAACCTACGGAATTTTAGAAACTCAGTTTAAGAATTATGTTAACGCCGCACTTAAGACCAAGGGTATTACAAGCGAGGTTTTAATGCAAAAATTGGAATCCAGGTTTGACAACATGATTTACAGAAGCGGTTTTGCTACATCCAGAAGCCAGTCAAGGCAAATGATCCGATCTGGATTCTTTATGCTTAACGGTGAGGTTGTTAGAATACCTTCAGCCCAGACCCATACGGGGGATGTTATAAAGCCGGTTGATTTTGAAAGAGTACATCTTCGAGAAGGATTTGTATTGCCGGAATGGTTGAAAGCAAATGTTAAGGAAAGATATGTTGAGGTAGATAGATTGCCGAGTTTGGAAGACTTTCAAACAGATATTAATGTTCAGTTAATAGTTGAATTTTATTCAAGGTAAAAAGGAGCCTTATGTTATTAGACACAAAAGATATAAAGATTAAGAAGGAAACTTCTGAAGGAAATGTTGCAGTATTTACATTCGAGCCGTTACCAAAAGGGTTTGGTCACACTTTAGGAAATACTCTAAGAAGAGTTCTCCTCACCTCTTTAAAGGGCGGTGCTGTAACCCAAATGAAAGTAGCCGGCGTTGTGCATCAGTTCTCTACCGTTGATGGGGTTAAGGAGGATTTAGTTGAAATAGGCCTAAACCTTAAGCAAGTAAGAGCCAGAGTTCATGGCGAGAACCCAGTTGTGGGGAAGTTAAGCATTACAGGGCCGGGAAAAGTAACAGCGGGAGACATCGAAGTTTCGTCAGACGTAGAAATTATTAATAAAGATCTGCATATTGCCACCCTGGCAGATAAAAAAGCTAAGCTTGAAGTGGAATTGGTTTTCGAATCCGGAGTAGGTTACCTTCCAGTTGAGGAAAGAGAAACCTCCAAAATTGGTGTAATTCTCCTGGACGCCTTATTCTCTCCTATTGTTAATGCTACGTACGAAGTTGAGCCTACAAGAAAAGGTGGAGTAATAGGGTTAGATAAACTGATTTTAACTTTAGAGACAGATGGAAGCATTGATTCTTCTGAAGCATTAGCCCAGGCCGCCACAATTTTACGGGACTTTTTCAAGAGGTTCGCCTTAGCTGAGGATCCTGAAGAAGAAGTTGAAGCTGAGACCGGGGCTGCGCCAGTTGCAAAGATGGATACAGGCTCAATCGCTATTGAAGAGCTCCCTTTGCCCACAAGAACTATAAACGCCTTGAAGAAAGCCAAAATTGAAACCTTAGCTGAGCTTGCCGGAAAGAGCGAAGAAGAGTTGGCGGACGTGAAAAATCTTGGCGAAAAGTCAGTAGGTGAGATTCACAAGTTACTTGAGAAGGAAGGCCTTAGATAAAATGAGGCACAATGTTTCCGGTAAGAAATTAGGTAGAGATACCTCACATAGAAAAGCATTACTGAGAAACTTGTCCACATCTTTAGTCGAGATGGGAAGTATCGAAACAACTTTAGCTAAGGCTAAATATCTAAGACCGTATGTTGAGCGTTTGGTTACCAAGGCTCGCGTTGGGGGAGTAAATGCGGTCAGAACTGTTAGAAAAGGCCTTCTGTCAGAGGAAATGGTACGAAAACTTGTCAACGAAGTCGCCCCTTCTTTTAACTCCCGTCCAGGTGGATACACCAGAATTAAAAAACTTGGAAAAAGGTCTGGCGACAGAGCCGACATGGCTAGAATTGAGTGGGTCGTTGTTAAAGAAACC
>CAZGUN010000017.1:0-11437 GCA_964529125.1 uncultured Candidatus Saccharibacteria bacterium | reverse complement strand
GCAGTTATAGCATTTGGCGCAGCCTTCTTCTTTCACTAAAGAAGAGTTTCCACATTCGGGACACATATCGGCGTGCGCGGAGACTTTTGGTGTGCTCTCGACGGGTACGGGCATGGCAGACGCACTTGTCTCTAATTTGAACTCTTCAGCCAAAACTCTGGCAACTGCGTCGGCGATAGACGAAATTCTATTCTGTCCAAAACCCACGGACCGGGAGCCACCGATTCCACGTAGTTGGGTAGACATTTCGGCGACTGTGGCGTGTGGATCAGCAGAGGCCTGTAACCACCCGGATAAAGCTCTTCCCAAAGCTTCCGCAAGTCCTGAAACGTCACTGCCTGCCTTTCCAACGCTTAGAAACACCTCGAGCGGATTTCCATCCTCATCACGATTTATGGTTACGTAGGCATTTCCTTGAGGAGTTTTCAGCTTATAAGTTGCTCCCGTAAGTTTTGCAGGACGAGCTAAGATTGTTGATCTGCTAACAACAGTAGTCCCATCTCTCTTATCTTTTGTTCCCTTAGTTTCTAAAACTACCTCGCTTCTGCTTCCCGTTACATATACAGTTAGGCCTTTGCAGCCAAGTTCCCATCCCATCTTGTAGGCCGCGGCGACATCTTCTCTAGTGGCATCGGCTGGGAAGTTGCAAGTTTTTGAGATTGAATTATCAATAAAAGCTTGGATTGAGGCTTGCATTTTAAGATGTTCGTCTGGAGTTATGTCAGCTGAAACAACAAAGGTATTTCGGATTTTTTCGGGCAGATTTTTTATATTTTGGCATGAACCTGCCTGTAAAATTTCGTCAACAATTGCTTTTCTTTCGTCGCCCGACATACCAAGCTTATCTAAAGCTTTCTCAAACATTGGGCTTGTATAGGTTAAGGTAAGTCCTGCTTCGTCCATCGCGGCCTGATAAACATTTCGGTAGTAGGCAAGGGCAAAAACAGGTTCGCAGCCGTAACCTTCAACACCAGCAACCGTGGAGATTGTTCCTGTTGGCGCAACTGTTGTTTGAGCCGCATTTCTTATCCCATGCTCTTTAACCCCCGCTGTAATTTCATTCCAGTCAATAGGTGGCATTCCAAAGTCTCTTTTATAAGCAACTAAAGGTTTCGGTGCTTCCCATCTAAAGTTTTTAGGATCGTAAATACTACCTTCAAATTTCGCGAAAGGACCTCTTTCTTTTGCCAAAGAGATAGATTCCTTCATAGAATGGAACCTCATAAACTCTGTAACTTGCGCCGCAAACTCTTGACCCTCTTCACTTCCGTATCTAATTCCCATCGAATACATTAAGTCCGCCAAACCCATAAAACCTAACCCAATTCTTCTTGCATCAAACGCCGCTTCTCTCAAACGCGGAACTTCGGCAACATAACTATTTTGAGTTACCACATTATCTAAAAATCTTGTGGAAAGTTCTATTGTTTGTTTGTAGGACTCCCAGTCAAGATTTCCGTTTATGTCTAAATGCTGAGATAAGTTTATAGAACCTAGGCAACAATTTTCATAAGGTCCAAGCCACTGCTCACCACATGGGTTTGTTGCTTTAAGTTCATATAAATGTGGAACTGGGTTTGTTCTATTTGCCTTATCAATAAATAAAACGCCCGGCTCCCCATTTCTATAAGCATACTCAACAATTAAATCAAAAATTTCACGCGCATGGGGTGTTTCCGCTACCTCTTTTGTTTTTGGATTTATAAGTTCGTACGTGGTGTCGTTTTGAACTGCGTGCATAAACACGTCAGTGATAGCTACCGAGATATTAAAATTAACCACAGAGCCCTCCTGCGATTTACATTTGATGAAATCCCGAATATCCGGATGATCAACTCTCAAAACAGCCATGTTGGCGCCTCTTCGAACCCCTCCCTGAGCGATTTCTCCAAAAGCCCCGTCATAAACCCTTAAAAAGCCAACCGGCCCGGTTGCCTTACCACTGCTCTTTGAAACATATGCACCTTTCGGACGCAAATCAGAAAAAGAAAATCCATTTCCCCCACCAGTCTGCTGAATTAAGGCGGCATTTCTTAACGTTGAAAAAATTCCATTTTCGCTACGACCCATTTCGTCGTCAATTGGAAGTACAAAACACGCGGCAAGTTGGCCAAGAGGTGTGCCGGCTCCTGTAAACGTGGGGGAATTTGGAAAAAACTTCTTGGTGGTTAGCATGTTGTAAAATTCAATGGTTGAAAGTTCTACGTCTCTATAACCCTCATCGGCTTCTGCCATAGACTTAGCTATTCTTTCAAACATTTGCTCGATTGTTTCTGCGGGAGTTCCGTCCTCTTTCTTTCGTAAATATCTTTTTTCTAAAATAGTTCGGGAATTATCACTTAGCTCAATAGTTTTATTCTTTTCCGGAACACCTGTTTTAACTTGTCTATTTTCGGACTTTTCTAACCACTTCATATTTAGGGAATTTCAGGAGGCGACAAGCCTTCACTGCCAGAAACAAATTTGTCGTCTGCCGAAATTACTTTTTGTAACTTACTTTGGTACAGAAAAAAAGAAAGAGACATCGGGACGGACAACATCTCGTTATGTAATATAAACACATTCGTTGAACGCGAGTCAATACTTTATGAACTTTTATGTGAAATTATGCTAATTACCCCTCAAAAACGCGGGGATGTCGTACTTTCTATCACCCTCTGGGTCAAAATCCTCGTCACTAAGCTGTTCTTTCTTCACTTCCTGTTGCGGAGCATCCTTACTATCGCCTGAAACTTCAACCTCTACTTCTTCTGCACTTACTTCCACATCTCGCATCTCTCGTGTTTCTCTTCTTCTAGCGCCTTCCGGCATGCCTAATTGTGATCTTATATCCAAATCAGCGCCAAACCCTGTGGCAATAACTGTAATTTTTATCTGATCGGTCATGTTGGCATCAATTGTGGTACCAAAAATGATCTTAGCCTCCGGGCTTGCCGCCTCGTTAATAATCTTTGCCGCAGCATCAACCTCCTGCATGCTCATATCCAATCCACCGACGATGTTAAACAATATACCGGTTGCACCTTCAATGTCGATTTCAAGTAACGGGGAGGAAATTGCCGCTTTTGCAGCCGTAATTGCTCTGTTTTCCCCGGTACCAATACCTATGCCCATTAAAGCCGAGCCTGCGTTCTTCATAATCGTCCTCACATCCGCGAAGTCAACGTTTATAAGCCCTGGCATAACTATTAAATCTGAGATTCCCTGAACACCTTGATGCAAAACGCTGTCTGAAACCCTAAAGGCTTCAAGCACGGACATTTTTTCATCGGCTATTTCTAATAATTTTTCGTTTGGAATAGTTATAAGTGCGTCAACTTCTTTTCTAAGAGCCGCGATTCCTACTTCTGCGCTTTGCATTCTTTGGGCACCTTCAAAATGAAAAGGTTTGGTAACAACTCCGATTGTAAGCGCCCCTAAATCCTGAGCAATTTGAGCAATAATTGGTGAAGCACCCGTGCCTGTTCCACCACCCATACCCGCAGTTATGAAAACCATGTCGCTTCCTTCAAGGTTTGCTTTAATAATCTGAACAGATTCCTCCGCGGCTGTTTTACCAATTTCTGGATCAGCACCCGCTCCCAAACCTTTTGTTATTTCCTGACCAATTGGAAGTTTAATCGTGGCTTTATTTACAGAAAGGGCTTGGGCGTCCGTGTTAATAGCAATAAACTCAACTCCTTGAATTTGTTGAGAATCAATCATTGTGTTAATGACATTGCATCCAGCTCCACCAACACCCACGACTCGAATTTTTGCAAATTTTTCTATTTCAGGTTTTACAAACATATTTAAACACCACTCTATAACGCTATAACTGGAAATCCAATTATATCGCACTAAAGCAACACAATATAGCTAACATTACAATCTTTTTAGGGCAGGAAAGATTTTGCTTTCTCCAATAGTCTGGACAGGATGTTTCCAATCTTACCTCGTCCGGCTTCAAATGACAATAAGGAACCGCTTCTTATAAGCTTTGACCCATAAATTACTTCCCCTACCGTTGCGGCAAATGCCGGACCTTCTATCTCGTCTATAAGGCCTGTCACACCTTTGGGGTAACCTATTCTTACAGGGGCTTTTAGGACAGATTTGGCAATTCTTTCAATTCCTGAGGTTAAGGAGGCGCCTCCAGTAAGTATCAAACCGGCCGGAAGCTTGCCCTGTAGGTCGGCTTTCTTAATTTCTAGGGCTATTAGGCTGAAAATCTCGTTTAAACGAGCATCTATAATTCCGTAAAGGAGTTTTTTTGGCACCCTCTCCATATCCAAACCAAATCCCGAAACGTCCAAGTCTTCACTGTTCATATCCCTTTCCAGGGGACTTAAGCTTTCCCTCTCCTCACTTAATTTTATTTTTATGCTTTCCGATGCCTCCATGTGGGCGCGCAAGCCGATAGCAAGGTCGCTGGTAATGTGTTTGCCGCCTATTGGAAGGACATCAGAGTAAACCGGGCTTCCTTCATGAAAAGCGATAATGGAGGTGGTTCCGCCGCCTACATCTACCAGCAGGCAGCCTAAATCCTTTTCAGTATCAGTTAAAACTGCCTCGGCTGATGCCACGCCAACGTAAACCATATCTTCAACCTCCACACCAACCTGCTCAACACATTTGGCCAAATTTCTCATTGCCGTGGCCGAACCATGAATAATGTTAGTTTCGACCTCAAGCCTTATTCCTGACATCCCAATTGGGTCTCTAATACCATCCTGGCCGTCAACCATAAAGTCTCTTGGAATTACGTGGATAATTTCCCGTGTGGACGGCAACGAAACAGCCTGCGCCGCCTCTGTAACCCTGGCTACATCTTCATTCGTTATTTCCGCACCCTGATGTGAAACTGCCACCACACCGTGCGAATTTAGAGTTTCCAGATGGCTACCATTTATTGTTACGAAAGCCGAGGAAACCGAAACACCAGCCATTCTCTCGGCTCTTTCCAAACTATTGGAGATTGCCTGAACGGCGTCATCTATATCAACGACATTGCCTTTTTTTATTCCTTGTGATGGAACACTTCCGCTAACCCCAATTACGGAGATTTTGTTATCGGTAAGCGCAGCTATGATGGTGCTGATTTTCGAAGACCCTATATCTATTGCTGTTATGATTTTCTCTTTGGGCATTCTGGTTAAAATTTATCTATACGATACTATTACTTTATCATACCGTAAATCAACCCTCTTAACATCCCTGCCCTGCGTGGCAAGCTGCTTTAGCAATGTTGAAAGTAGAGAAGCTGCCTCGGAGGCATTTCTTTTCCTGCTGACAAAAACCTCTATGGAATCTGGAATGAAAAGTGAAACATAGTCTGAATGCACACTCATACTCGACGCACTTATCTTTTCCGCATCCAAAGCCTGCAAAAGTTCAAAGTAGGCTGAAACCAAGTTCTTGTCTAAAAAGTAACCGACGGCAATTTGACCTGAGTATGAGATTTCCGGAAAGTTTGTGGTGCCAGGTTCGATTTGACCCAAAACATAACCCTCTTCGTCCACCAGGTAAAAATTCTCTCGTTTTTCATCATACATAATCACGGCTGGAGCTCTTTCGATTACGGAAATTTTTAGAGTGGAAGGAAAACTCTTTCCTACAAAAATTTCTTTGGCGCCCTGGAAACTCTCCAGTAAAGACGCTTCTAACGCTCCCGAATTAAAAATTAAAATGTTTTGTCCAAAAGCGCGCGATTTAACCAACTCCCCCACATCTATCTGGCTAACGAAACTTTTAGTTCCATCGACCTCTACATTTTTTATTCTGAAAGCCCCTTTCTCAATAAAAACAATGTAGCCAGACAAGAATAAGATTAGTAAAATTAGAAATACGGTTATATAAGAGGCAAGTCTTGCAAACTTTCTCTTAAATTTATTTTTTGACGACTGAGAGTACTTCATTTACAATCCGTTCCGCGGAATCTGAAAACATACCTTCTTTAATTTTTCTGTCCCTTAGCCTCATTTTATCCAGGTTTTCCAAAGCAAGTTTTACGGTTGTAACTAAAGATTCTGCCGATAAATCTTTTTGCTCAAGGATCCGGGCTAAACCTGCCTTACAAAGCAGAGCCGCGTTTTCGAACTGTTCGTTATGTGAAACTCTTGGTAGCGGAATTAAAATAGCCGGTTTTTCCAGAGCCAAAAGTTCATAAATAGTGTGTGCCCCGGATCTGCCAACAACTAAACTTGTTTTCGCAAAAATCTCGCCAATCTCGTTCTCCAAAACAAAACTCTTTAAGTTATATTTCCCTAGTGCAGTTATGGTTTCTGACTTTTTCAGTAGCCTTTGATAGTCATTAAAAATTGAGGTATCTCCGCACTGATGGATTACATTTGATAATGAAAGTAGTTCAGGGAGGGCTTCTAAGACCGCTTCGTTTAAAGTATGCGACCCGGTCTTGCCAGCGGTTACGTAAATTGTGGGAAGGTTTGAGTTTAAATTTAATTTATTAGTTTTTTGTTCGAAAATTTCTTTTCTTAATGGAAGTCCAACTGTTACAACATTCCTGCCCGGAAAATACTTTTTTGACTCATCCCAGGTTACTAAAACCTTTTTTGTAAACCTGGCCACGAACTTATTGGCGTAACCTGTTACCACAGTTTGTTCATGAGTGATTGATGGTATGCCAAGAAACCACCCGGCAAAAACTACAGGGGCAGCAAGGTACCCGCCAAAAGATAAGATCGCGTCAGGCCTAACCTTTTTCAAGAGGTAAAGGGATTGGAAAAACCCAAACGGTATTTTCAGCAGGCGAATAATGTTTGTGGTTCTATATAACTTTCCGGCCTTAAGATTATAAAAAGGGATTCCGAGCGCAGTGATTTCCAGATACTCTAAAGTTGGGTTTTTATCTCTTTCTATTGAATACTTGTGGCCAAACCAGAAAATTTGGATTTCGGGGTTTTTTCTAAATTCTTTAATGACAGGGATTGCACTTGTGTGATGCCCACCGGTTATTACTAGCTTCATGTGAACATTATGCCCACCTACCTCTCAGCTGTGCAACTCGTGGTTTCCATTAGGAATTTCGCGCGGAAATACCGGCCAGTAGACCTAAGCCCATTAGGCTAAAAACCAGCGAGGATCCGCCGTACGAAACCAAAGGCAACGGGACGCCCGTGAGGGGAATCAGTCTAGTCATTGCAGCCACATTCACAAAAAACTGAACAGCAATCCAAGTTGTGATTCCGGTTGCTAAAAGCCTACCTAATAGTGTTGTAGACTCTTTGGCCAACATAAACCCTTTATAAATAAAAAAACTAAAGATTAAAATAAAAACTGCGGTTCCAAGAAAACCAAACTCTTCGCCAATAATTGCGAAAATAGAGTCGGCCGCAACCTCAGGCAAATACTGAAACTTTTGACGGGACTGCCCAAAACCTAACCCTAACAATCCGCCGGATCCCAAAGCAATTTGAATTTGTCTAATGTGATAACCCAAAGACAAATCCCCTGACTCTCCGGGCTTTAAGAATGTTAAAAGTCTATCTCGCCTGTAATCAGACGAGAGAATAAAACCAACGCCAGCTAGAAACAGCGAGGGCAGCAAAGCTACTAACGGTGCTAAGCTCGCTCCCGACACAAAATACATAGAAAGTCCGATTATAAACAGAAGTGCAGCTGTGGACATGTTTGGCTGCATCAAAACCAACGCCGATGTTAACCCCACCACAATGAGAAAAGCCCAAAAGGGTTTTTCCTTGTTTCGCACAAATTTATCTAAAAGCACCCCTAAATAAACAACGAGGGCAAATTTTGCAAATTCGCTGGGCTGAAAACCCAAAACACCTAACAATGGAATTTGCGGGAGGGGTGGGGGGTTAACGTAAAGCCACCTGTGAGCGCCATTCACGCAGGGAGCAAAAATAAGGCCACTAGATTCACAACCCGAAAAAAGATTAGCCAGTGACAGAATAACCAAAGAAAGTAGCGCGACCCCAAATAAGGGTAAGGAAAGTCTTCTTAGAGTATCAAGATCTAATTTGAAGAAAAAGTAAAATCCCAACAGGCCAATTCCAAGCCAACCCGCCTGCAACAAAGCGAACCTATATGCTCCTCCAAAAGTGCCTTGGGAGTAAACACCCGTGGCGTTATAGATCATAACAACCCCAAAAACCAGCAAAGCGGCCAGAAGAATCAAAAACTGCCGGTCTACATCTTTAAGAGTCTTTTTCCTTGGGGACATAAATTTATAACAGAGCTAACAATAATCCTAAAAAGGCAAATAAAGCTCCGGCCAACCAAAATCTCAATGTTACTTTAGTTTCGTGCCAACCTAAAAGTTCAAAGTGATGGTGCACGGGGGCCATTCTAAACAATCTCTTTTTCGTTAAAGCAAACGAAAGCTGCTGCACCGGGCTTGAAATACCATCCAGCAAGAAAACTATGGCAACAAGCAAAACCGCGACTTCTCTATGCATAACCACACCTAAAACAGCAATCGTTGCTCCCAAGACGTGTGAGCCCACATTACCCATAAAAATTCGCGCGGGGTTAACGTTAAAGTATAGAAATGGGAGCAAAGCACCAACAAATGTCGCACAAAAGAGCGCAAGTTCGTTGTAGTTTAATTCACCGGCCATAACCCACAAAGCAATAAAGGCTATTAGCCCCAACCCGCCCGCCAAGCCGTCCAAACCATCGGTGAAAGCTACAGAATTTAGAACCACTATAAACATAAAGAAAATTACCACAGGATACAGCCAGCCAATATGAACGTCACCAAGCAACGGAAGCCAAATATAATCCCACCCAAGCTTAAAATATGTCCAATACGAAACAAAACCACCGATTAAAGATTGAATTAGAATTTTCTGGTAAGTCTTCATGCCCCGCTCATCTGAGCTTCCAACTATTCGCCAAAATTCTTTAAACCCCCTCCATGGTACAAGCAGTACTTGAACCAAAAATCTTAAAGGTGTTATCGAAAAAATCTTTCCGAGCCACACGTTTCTAAAATAAAACCTAAATCCGGTTGTTTTATATATTTTTCCGAAATCTTCCATAATTCCAAAGAATCCGGCCATGCAGGCTATAAGGACAGGAAAAAGTGTTTGAGTTCTGGAGCGGTTAAAAAGGATTGTGATAACGGAGACAGTTAGGATAAAAACCAAGCCGCCCATTGTTGGGGTTCCAAGCTTTTTCAAATGGGATTTTGGCCCGTTACCGCGGACTTCCTCGCCCATGTGATATTTATAAACGAAATTGATCCAAAGAGGATAAAGTAAGCCTGTTAAAACTACTGCTAGAAGTAAATAGAGGAGCTGCGCGTGCATACTTAGTTCAAGTATATCACTATTCTATGGCTGTAATGTTGGCCCCAAGGCTTGTAAGCTTGGATATAAAGTCTTCGTAGCCGCGGGTTACGTTTTCAAATCCCACAATCTCGCTTTTACCTTCAGCGGCAAGGGCGGCAATGACTAAGGTTGCTCCGGCACGCAAATCGGGCACGTACAGCTTTGTGCCGTGCAAAGGGGTTTTTCCGGTTATCTTAGCCACGCTTTTTGGTTCGCCAAGTTTTTCAAGCTCGTAAGTATCATCATTAACTGTTGCTTCCAAACCTGCCTCTAAAGGCGTGATCAAGTTTATTTTCGCTCCCATTCTGTTTAGATCCACTGTGTAGCCAAAGCGATCCCAATAAATAGTATCGTGAACAGTGCTTTCTCCGGAAACCTGTGTAAGAAGCAAGGTTATCAGAGGCTGCCAATCGGTCATAAAACCTGGTGCTGGGGCAGTTGCTATATCAACGGGCAACAAATCTTCCCCCGATCTCCAGATTCTCATCTCATCGTCGTTAATTTCAAACTTTGCTTCCATCTTTGTCAAAACATTCACAAACGAGAGCAGATGCGCTCGATTAACACCTTTTATGGTCATGTTTCCGTTTGTTATAAGTGCGGCAACAGCGTAAGTCACAACTTCGTTCCTGTCCGGCTGAACTGTAAAAGAGGCGCCGTTGAACTGCTTACTTCCTGTAACTTTTATTCTTGTCGATTCCAGTCTTTCTACCTTACCGCCAAGAAGATTTACAAATTCTATTAAGTCATCGACTTCTGGCTCTTGGGCCGCGTTGTTTATTATTGTCTCCCCGTTCGCGAAAGCGGAAAAAAGAATAGCCATGTCTGTTCCCATGTGCGTGTTTCTCTGGAAGTTAATGTTATTGCCGGATAAGGCCTGAGCGTCCAGATAAATGAACTTCTCATCGTTTTTAACGCTTATACCAAGGGCTTCCCACACATCAACCCATCTATTAATAGGCCGTGGGCCAATCTTACAACCACCCGGAAACGGAACCACAGCCTTGCCAAATCTAAAAATTAAAGGCGCGGCGTATAAAGGTGCCGTTCTGTTTTTGCTTCCAAGTTCGTATGGAATTTCAAAAGTGTTAATGCCTGACCCATTTATTAAAAGTTTATTTGTGCCTAACCACTCAACCTTTCCTCCGAGAAGTTTTACAATTTCAAGATCTGCGTCTAGGTTTTCTATTCGGGGAACGTTGTCAAAAATCACATCTTCGTTACACAAAAGCGCAGCTGGGATTAGTTTCAAAATAGAATTTTTTGAACCTGAGGTTCTTACAGTTCCTACGAGAGGATTTCCACCTTCAACTAAAATGGTTGACATGAATTAACTTAAGAAAACAATCACAAGAGAATTAATTACGAAAATTACTCCAAAAGCCACGGTTAAACCAAAAATTAACTTTTCCACACCTCTGCGCGTTCTGTAAAAACCACCAACATTACTAAAAGCGCTCGAAAGCCCAATACCTTTGGATTGAATCAACACAAAAAGTGTAAGGGACGCGGCAAGAAGTATTTGTAGTAATTTGCTTATCTTCAAGAAATCCATATTTATCTTTTTTCACACAACCACTCAAAAAAGTGGTAAACAAAGCTTAAAACAAACGCTGAGGCTGCGGCGGACTCAACCACCGAAAGCAGCCTTGATGGTAGCACAAACCCGAGAATTCTCAACTCAGGAAGGGTTGTTTCCACAATGCTCAAATCCGTGATAAAGATCGTCAAAATATAAAGAACGGTAAGAGTGAGCAGGAAGTTTAAAAGTATAAAACCTAAGCCCATGTGGGGAAGAGACAAAATTCTAAGAATCGGGATTATGAACAGATTTAAGAGAACTAGAGCCACAAGAAGCAAAATCATGTTTTGTTCGGTATTCGCACCAAAGTCAATTCCATTAACAAACCTTTGGGTTATTTGAATAGAGGCGTACGAAATAAGAACTGAACGCAGTATTAATCTCATGTGTTAATTATAACCCGCTGCCTATCTTTCTCAACCTAAGCTGCATGTGATACTTTTTAGCGAACCTGTGCGCCTCATCCCTCAACCTCTGTAGAAGTTTTAGACCTGCGTTATCTTTTGACAGTGAAACTTCCAACAAATCCGTTAGCACAATAGTTTCTAGCCTTTTTGCCAGT
>CAZGUN010000016.1:0-11485 GCA_964529125.1 uncultured Candidatus Saccharibacteria bacterium | reverse complement strand
TTACGGTACAGAGGCCGATGTTTTGGAAGTGTTTTGGATCCCGAAACAGGTTCAACAAAAATTGTAAACGAAGAAGGTAAAGACGTAACCCCTCCTGGATTTGGCCGTATCGCCGCTCAAACTGCAAAACAAGTTATCCTTCAAAAAATCCGCGAAACCGAAAAAGAAGTCGTAATGGACGAGTACAAAGGCAAAGTCGGCGAAATCGTCACGGGAACTATTTTTAGAGTAGAAAATAACGTGGTGGTTTTAGATTTAGGTAAAGCTCAGGGCATCCTTCCCCAAACTGAACAATCTCCGGTTGACGAATACAGAAGCGGCCAAAGACTTAAGGTTTTGGTAAAAGATATTAGACAAACCACAAGAGGAACCGAAATTATTGTGAGTAGGTCTGACGCTCAATTTATAATTAAACTTTTTGAGCAAGAAGTGCCGGAAATTGCTTCCGGAGTTGTAACAGTTGAAGCAATTGCAAGGGAAGCTGGTTCAAGAACCAAAATGGCAGTAATTTCCCGTGACGAGAAAATAGATCCAGTTGGAAGTTGTGTTGGTCAAAAGGGAGTTAGGGTTCAATCAATCATTGCGGAAATTCACGGTGAGAAAATAGACATCATTCCATTTTCAAATAGCATAGATAAATTTATCGCAGGAGCTTTGTCACCAGCCAGAGTTACTGGGGTTGAGATAAATGAAGAAGCAAAAGAGGCAAAAGTTTCGGTTCCTGAAGATCAGTTGAGTTTAGCAATTGGAAAAGAGGGTCAAAATGTAAGACTAGCTGCGAAGTTAACACATTGGAGAATTGATATTAAGGGTGCGGCTGGTTTGTTTGACGAAGAAGGTAAGCCTTTGGAGACAGTTGGCGGCGGAAAAGAAGTGGTTGGAATTTGGGATGCTGCAATTAAAGCCGCTCGTAAGATTGAAGATGACGAAAAAGCAGAAGAAGCTGAAAAAGTAGCGAAAGAGGAAGCTGAAGTAGCTGCAGTTGCAGCAGAAGCTGCGGCAAGTGAACCTGCTGTAGAAGTCCTCGCGGAAACTCCAACAGAAACACCTGTCGAAACTCCAGCTGAACCTGAGGTTGTGGTTGAGCCAACCGAGCCTGCAACAGAAGAAGTAAAAGAAGAACCTAAAGAAAAGCCCAATGAATAGTCTTGAGCTTTTAAACAACAAAACATGGCAAAAGCAAAGAAAACCACAATTGAAAAAGGCATTCGCGCTCCCATTGTTACGATCATGGGGCACGTTGACCATGGAAAAACCAGCCTTCTTGATGCCATCCGTCACACAAACGTCCAAGCGGGCGAGTACGGCGGAATAACCCAGCACATCGGCGCTTATCAAATAGAACACAACGGATACCCCATTACATTTATAGATACCCCTGGCCACGCGGCGTTTTCGCAGATGCGGGCACGAGGTGGAAAAGCTGCCGACATTGTTGTTTTAGTGGTAGCGGCAAACGATGGAGTTCAGCCTCAAACAAAAGAAGCTGTTTCACATATAAAAGCTGCTGGAGTTCCGGTAATTGTTGCGATAAATAAAATTGATGTGGCTGGTGCTGATTCCCAAAAAGTAAAACAACAGCTCGCAACCGAAAATGTTTTAGTTGAAGATTGGGGCGGAGAGGTTGTTGCAGTTGAAACTTCGGCGACAAAAGGTGAAGGCTTAGATAAGCTGCTGAATGCAATTGTAGCTTTGGCTGAAATTTCGCAGATCCATGGCTCAGCAGAAAACGAGCTTGAGGCAACAATTATTGAAGCGCGAAAAGATCCAAAAAAAGGTGTGGTTGCTTCGGCAATTATTAGAAACGGAACTTTAAAAGTTGGTGCTGAGGTTGTAGGAAGTGGATTTGGGGCAAAAGTAAAATCTATGATGAATGAAAAGGGCGAAGTGGTAAAAGAGGCTGTTCCTACAAACGTTGTTGAGATTTTAGGCTTTAGCGAAGTTCCAAATGTAGGGGACTTGATAGTTCAAAAGGGAAGTGAGCTTGCAGAACTTGCAATTGATGAGAGCCGGGTTGAAATTGTTGGACAAAATACAAAAAAAACCGTGGGAGTAATTATTCGTGCAGATACCCAAGGAACCTTGGAAGCGGTAAAAGAAAGTTTAGCTAAACTTGTTACCGAAAACGTAAGTGCAGATTACTCTTTGAAGTTTTTACTTGTGGCAACCGGAGCTCCAAACGAATCAGACGTCTTACTTGCCTCGAGCACCCGCGGAATAATTGTTGGATTTAATGTAAAAACAGCACCTAGTGTTGAAGAGTACGCAAAGATTAAAAAAGTTCCATTAAAAACTTACAAAACAATTTATGAACTAATAGATGAAGTAAAAGATGTTTTGGAAGGAACAGCGTTTGAAGAAGAAGCAAAAATTAAAGGGCGGGCCGAAGTTTTGAAAACCTTTAAACTTCCATCAGGCGATATTATTGCTGGATGTAAAGTTATGGCCGGTGCCTTAAAAGTTGGCGGGCGAGTAGCCATTTACGACAAAAACCCCGCCGATGTTACAGATATCGATGAGCCTTTGTACACCGGATCTATCAAAAAGCTCAAAACCCAAAAAGACGATATAACCATTGCCGGCAAGGATAACGAGTGTGGAGTCTTGCTAAAGCCCCAGTTTGACGGGATTGATAAGGGGCAGTACTTAGAGGTTTTGTAACTTTGTAACCCATAATATTGACGTTTTTCTCTTCCCGTACTATAATTAGCGCATAATGGGTCTGCCGAAATCCGGCAAATTAAATCCCACTATGAGGAGTTGGAAATGAAGAATTTGCCTATCGAAGCAAAGGTTCTGATGGCCATCATGATCGCAATGATTTTCGCTCTGCCTATTTGGCTGGGCACCCTGGTTTTGGCGATCTTGGGTATCACGATTGCGCCCTTTCCGGCACTGGCGGTCGTGCTTTCAGCACTGCTCGTCATAGCCAGCTGGCATATTTTTTCCGGCAGGTTTGACGGGATAGCTCTCTTCATCGTAGACATTGTTATTTTGGTCTGCGGTGCCAGTGTTTTGACCTGGGGGACTAGTCCGGTGCAGGATGTTACGCTTGTCTACCTCACCCTCTTTTTCCTAAACGGCCTCCACATCTTTGTGGCCACCGGCTACGGCCTCGATCTACTCAGGCCGAAAACGGAAGTTTCTGCCAGCATTAAGACAGCTCCCCAAAAGAGCTAAGTATCCTGGCCCGCGCCTAACTGCGCACTTAAAGACGGTCTTGTCGAATCCAGCAATGGGTTTTGCAAGACCGCCTTTTCTTTTTAAACGCTTTCACACCTACTCAACTTGACGCTATCACAGCCCTATAGTATAATACATGTCATAACTCGCACAACATCTACTTTCTCTTAATCAGGAGGATAATAGTGAGCAACAGAAATGTCGGTTTGGTTGTTTTGGCGATACTTGCCTTCACGGCTGTGCTGATTTTGGTAATCGACAAGCATCCTCGCCAGTTCGACGGCACCTACTCCCAATACTTGGGTGGCGGCGAGACCCGTGTTATCAGCCCCGCCATGATGGAGGAGCTGATGAGCACAACGACGGGGGGTGTGCAGGTGGCGTCTGCCGACGTGGACTATACAGGCTTTGGGGATGCGGTTGACAACACCATTCTGCTACACGCCGCAACTTACCAAGATGCTGTGAAGTATCTGCCGGCCGATGCCATTTTGATCACGGTGCATTGTGCCAATCCCGGTGAGTCCTACACCACTTTCAAGTTTGACGATGCCACCATGCTCGGCATTGCCAACAGCTACTGTGAGGACAAAGTGGAGTTCTGGTTTTGGTATTTCCCAGCACTTCCTGCTCCGAGCGGTGGCCTTAGCGCTTAGTTCCGCCCGCGCCCAACCGCGCACTTAAAGACGGTCTTGTCGAATCCAATAAAATGGGTTTTGCAAGACCGCCTTTTCTTTTTAATCACTTTTATTAACTTGACGCCTATACAGCCCTATAGTACAATTCCCCTGACGGTTGCGATCAAATCATATCCTACCTTTTATTACCTCCGTTGCGCATTTTGCATATGCATATAGCGCGTTGGAGATTGAGGAGAAGAAAATGTGGTCATATCAAGAACTTCAAGTTGCAGCGGGCCTCTTCTTAGTGCTTACCCTTGTATTTGTCGTCGCTACCATTTTCCTGTGGCAGAGCAGACAGGAGCGGACTCAGGAAATTAGGCGCCTGGAGATGAAAGCGGAGAATGACAGGAAGATGCTTGGCTATTTCCTTGGTAAGTTCATCACGCGGTTTATTCAACCGCTTGCCGACGATCTTAGCAAGGAGTTGCCCATTGATCCTAAAAAGCCGCGAATTCCAAAGGCTCAGTATGCAAAGCTCAAAAACGCTGTGTCGTTTGCTACTGATCTGTTTACCACCCTGGGAGTTGATGTTGAAGATATCATTGGACCCTTCCTGGATCGCTACGGCATTGTGTTTGAATGCGTAAGTAGCGGGAAAGGTGCTTCTGCCCACACATACAAACTGGATGCAGGCGCTGGAGGGAACAGCACTTTCGTAGTCACCTACCGGTAATCTAATCGTTCGCAACTGTCGAAGTAATGAAACGGCTTGGATTAAGGGTAACAATACCTTGTCCGAGCCGTTTTCACGTTAAAGCCAGCAAAAACCAGCAAAACCACCCATTTGACCCTATAGGATACTTGTAGTACAATCCCCGTGAAATAAATTATAAGAAACTAAGTAGACTCGCCCAATACTAGACTAACGATTCATGTCTGAACAACAAGGTAACGCATTGAACTTAATACAAGAGGCCAAGTCCGTGGCCGTAATTCCATCCAAGGTGGCTGGAGCAGATTCTTTTTGCGCGGCTGCCGGTTTGTACTTTATGCTTTTGGAAAAAAATAAGGATGTTTACTTTATATACCAGGGTAAAGTTCCCGATGCCGCTCAAAACGTTTTAGACTCAAACAGAATTGTTTCCGACATTGGTCAGCGAGAACTAATCATTAAGGTTGATTACTCAAACACACCCGCCGCACAAGCTCATTACGCAACAGACAAAGATGTTTTAGAAATAAGGCTTGGCCCTGTTTCAAAAGAGTTTGAATTGAGTCGTGTGAAAGCCCAACTTACTGGTGTTGATTTTGATTTGATAATTGTAGTTGGCGCGCAGGCAGTAACAGATCTTGGAAGTATTTACGAAAAGATGAAAGAAGACTTCTCACAGACAAAAGTTTTAAACATTGATAACACCCGCCATAATCAAAACTTCGGAAGTGTAAATGAAATTGATGTAAACGCTCAAACCTTAAGCACGCTTATTTTTTCAAAAGCGGCCGAGTGGAACCTTGTTCCCGGCGAAAAAGCCGCAAAAGCACTTCTTACCGGAATGACGTACAGAAACGGCAATTTGGGCGTTGATAAAGCATAAAATAGCTGTTAGAATAGGCTCCGAAAGCAACATGGCAATAGAAAAAAAAGAAAAACAAGGAATCATAAAAACTAACCGTCTTCACGAAGGTGACACCGGTTCTCCAGAAGTTCAAGTTGCGCTTCTTTCAGAAAAAATCGTAAAGCTTTCAGATCATCTAAAAGCTCACAAAAAGGATAATCACTCCAGAAGAGGACTTTTGCAAATGGTTAATAAGCGAAGAAGGCTTTTGAGTTACCTAAAGAAAAAAAGCGAAGAGAGATACACAGCATTAGTTGAAAAGTTAGATCTTTCGAAGTAGTATAGAGTAGTAATTGTTTGGGAAGAGTATCGCGAAGTTAGGAAATGGGATTTTGTTTACGACATGTTCGTGTGCAGGATCACATCTCTTAACATTCGATAATCACCCGGAAAAAGTAAAAAAATGAAAAATAAAATAATAAAGAAAGAAACTGAGTTTGCAGGTAGAAAATTAACATTGGAAACAGGAAAGCTTGCGCAACAGGCTGACATGGCAGTTTTAGCAACGTATGGAGAAACTGTAGTTTTGGCAACAGTTGTTTCGGCTGGACCAAACGCAGATTTAGATTATTTCCCGTTAAGCATTAACTATTTTGAAAATTTGTACGCAAGCGGAACCATTAAATCCGGCCGCTACGTAAAACGTGAAGGTAGGCCAAGTGATGATTCAGTTATCACCCGCAGATTAGTAGACCACGCCGTTCGCCCGTTATTCCCGCAGGAAAAGGGTTTTATGGACGAAGTTCAGGTGGTTCTTAGCATCTTATCTTTAGACCGTGACGCAGATCCTGTGTTTGCGTGTATGGTTGCAGCTTCAGCTGCACTTCACGCTTCAAACATTCCTTGGGAAGGGCCGATGGCTACCACAAGGGTTGGTTTTATTGGCGGGGAATATGTTTTAAATCCGCCCCTTAAAACTTTGGAAGAAGAATCAGACTTAGACATGATGGTTTCGTTTGTTGGTAAAGAAAAAAGATTTTTGGCACTTGAATGTGAAGCAAATATTTTGCCGGAGGAACAAGTTTTAGGTGCTATTAAACACGCCCAAGATAACATTGACCCAATTCTAAACTTAGTAACTGAATTTGCTGAAGAGGTAAATCCGGGAATTAAAAAATACGAATTCATTCCGCAGATTCCTGGTGAAGATGTCACAAAAGCAGTAAGTGACTTAATGAAAACAAAGCTTGTTGAGTTAATTGGGCACGGACATTCAAAAGAAATACTAGCCGAAAAGAAAGGCGATCTTATAAAAGAGCTTTACACAGCTTTTGAGGGCAAGTTTAAGAAAGCCGACATGGAAAAGGTTTTCTACAAATTGGAACAGGACGCGGTTAGACACTTAATTCTGGAAGAAGGTAAAAGACCTGACGGGCGCGATGCTACAACAGTTCGTGAGCTTTCAGCTGAAGTTGGGGTTTTGCCAAGAGTTCACGGAAGCTCCATTTTTACCAGGGGGCTAACCCAGGTTCTAAACGTGGCCGTTTTGGGCGCTCCTTCCATGGAACAGCTAATTCAAGATATGTATGGCGAGCGAAAAAAGCGATACATTCACTTTTATAACTTCCCCCCATATTCAACAGGTGAGGTTGGAAGAATGATGGGAGCGGGTGGACGCGAAATAGGGCATGGAATGCTTGCGGAAAAAGCACTGCGCCCGGTTCTTCCTTCGGAAAAAGAATTTCCTTACACAATAGTTCTTACTTCAGAAACCCTATCTTCTAATGGCTCAAGTTCTATGGCATCAGCGTGTGCAAGTTCGCTAAGTCTTATGGACGCAGGCGTTCCTATTAAAGATGCGGTTGCAGGAATTGCGATTGGCTTAATTGTTAATGACGATTTTAGCAATTACAAAATCCTAACCGACTTAACCGGTCTTGAAGATGGTGCAGGTTACATGGACTTTAAGATGGCTGGAACAAAAACTGGAGTTACCGCAATTCAAGTTGATATTAAAGCAAAAGGTTTAACTTACGACATGCTTGTTGAAGTCTTCAAACAATCTCACGATGCGAGAATGCAAATTTTGGACCTCATGGCAACGGTAATAGACAAACCACGTTCAGAAGTTAACCAGTACGCACCAAAATCAGCAACCACAAATATCAAACCTGAACAAATTGGATTAGTAATTGGCGGCGGTGGAAAAACAATTAAAGCTTTGCAGGAAGATACTAAAACCACAGTTTCAATTGAAGAAGATGGAACAGTTGTTGTGCTTGGCGAAAATGAAGCAGACGTAAAGAAAGCAATCGAGCTTATTGACGCCATGACCCGTGAAGTAAAAGCTGGCGAAATCTTTGACGGTAAAGTTGAAGAACTTGCTCCATACGGCGCGTTTGTTGAATTTCTACCAGGAAAAACAGGGCTTTTGCACATTAGCGAAATTGCCGATGGATTTGTGGAAAAAGTTGAAGATCACTTATCGGTTGGGGACATGGTAAAAGTTAAGGTTTTAGATGTAAGTCGAGATGGTAAATACTCTTTGTCTATTAAAGCCTTAACTGGTGGAAGCAGCAGCGAAAGCGGCGGCACTAGCGGTGGTAGCCGAGGTGGGTTTGGTGGAGGACGAAGTGGAGGAAGCCGTGACGGTGGAAGCAGCTACGGTAGTGGAAGAGATAGAGGTTTTGGTGGTGGCAGAGGCGGAAGCCGCGGCGGATTTGGCGGCGGGCGTGGTAGCGAAAGACGTGGAAATAGAAGAGATGGTGGGGTTCCGCGCGGACGTTAACCTTTGACACAGCGTTTTCTATAACCTATAATACCGATTGTACAAATCCGATACATAATTTAGGAGGTCTTTAATGGCTATTGTGGAGGTAATACCCTATCACCCGCAGAATAAGCCGGGTGTAGACAGAGTCCTGCTAACGGTTTGGCCTGACTCGGACGAGCGGGAAGACGAGCAACTGCTTGTTGACCGTCGTGCTAAACCAGAGGCAGTAATCGCAGAGCTTAAAAAGCTAAGCAAGCTATTTCCTAACAATTTCCGCAAGATCGTGGTAGATCGTGATTTTCTTGGCGGGGGCTGGCAAACATTCATGATTGAGAAGTCGGCTTGCCGCCCCGATGTTGAAGCAGCCTTGCTCGAACGCTTTCGCGAAGTACAAATTCAGGACTTCAAGGCCAAAATTCTTTTGGTTACCCTGTTTTGGATGTGGCTCACCGCCCCATTCCGCAGCCTGCTCAAATTCTTTAAGCGCTAGCTTACAGAAACCAAAGCGACGATCTCGCAAATGACCCCCTCATCTTGAGCGGGTCATTTTTTCATTTACACAACCCGTTTGACACAGAATTTTCTCCAACCTATAATACCGACTAACAAATCTAAACTAATCCGAGCTAAGAGGAGGTTAGACCGATGACTGTATATAGATTGGTCAACAAAGTGCGCTGGGAGTATGAAAGGCACTTAACCAAAGAAACACGGCAGAGTCAGGCGATTTTAATTTTATGCCTTGTTCTGTACGCCTTGGTGGTGCATGTATTTGAAGTTTTAGAACCAGCCCCGCCGTTCCTGGTAACTGTTGTGGCCTTTATGCTACTGCTGGAAGTGAGCTTGCGACTTGCGCGCTTCAGGATTAAAAAACGGCTGTTTGGTAACAATGAAGAAGAAGCTCGTGCTCTAATCAGGTTCGCTCGTGGTGATCCTGCTAGTTAGAGAAAGCAACGAGAAACGTTTCAGGGATAACTTCCCGGGGTGTGTTGTGCTATTTTGGCAACACACCTTTGTTTTTACTTAATTTACCCCAATTCTTTGACACAAAACTTTCCCCGACCTACAATATTTAAGTCATCCCAATTAGAAGGAGGGCCTAATGGCCGTTAGAGATATTACACAAGGTTGGCGCGAGTCGCTTGAGCCGGGAGCGAACGAAATTCTGATAACCATCAGAAGCAACGAAAAGCCCGGTAGTAAGGCGCGATACGAGCATTATTCTGTCGATCGCGATGCCAAACCGATGGATATTGTTGCTGAGCTTAAAGAGCTAAGCACAATCTTTCCCTCGGACGTTTACCAAATCGAGTTGATGTTAAATAGTCAGGTGAGAGCGTACATCTGGCAACCGCTAGACGCCGAACAGAAGCTACTGGAGCAGTTGTGGTCATTGGTGTTTGCGGGCGTTCCAAGCGTAGTGGTATGAGGAGGTTGTTTAGTTATGACTGAAAGGTGTGCTGTGCGTATGTGCAACACACCTTTTTGTTTTCCCCGCAAATGCTAAAATCTAACCATGCCCGATAAGACTGATAAAATCGACAAAGAACAAATACCCGCCGTACAAGGCACAGACTTCATATTCCAGGAACTAAAAGACCTCTCCCAAAAAGTAGCCTCTGCAAAAGATATGCCGGAAGAGCTTCGTGACCGACTTGAAAAAATGCTTCAGCGCCTTAATACGATGGCGCGGATGGGTTCGTACTCAATGGAGTTTGATAACATCGCCAGATACGTCGACATTGTTGTATCAATTCCTTGGGGCATACGAACTGAAGATAAGCTAGATCTTTCCGGTACGGCCGAAATGCTTGATAAAACTCACCACGGAATGCAGTACGTAAAAGATAGAGTTTTGGAATACCTATCAACAATGGTTCTCATTAAGCGAAAAGGTGAAAACGCAATTGCAAAATCCCCGGTTATTTTATTTGTTGGTTTGCAAGGTGTTGGAAAAACTACCATGGCAATGTCTTTGGCCGATGCTTTGGGCAGAAAGTTTATTAGAATTTCCATGGGAGCAATAGGTGCAGTTACAGAGCTTCGTGGTAGAAGCAAGTCATTTCCAGAATCGGAACCAGGGCAAATTGTTAAAGCGCTTATTAAAACTGGTGTTAGAAACCCGGTAATTTTGCTTGACGAAATAGAAAAAGCCAGCGGACAGGTAGGACTCCAGAGTGATGTTATGGCGGCGCTGCTTGAAATTTTGGATCCAAACCAAAACCCAAACTTCCGCGATCATTACATAGACTTTCCGATTGATTTAAGCGAAGTTTTATTTGTATGTTCGGCAAACAACACGGGAACTATTTCCACAGCGTTAATGGATAGGCTTGAAGTTATAAAAATGCCTTCTTACACAAATGATGAAAAGGAAGTTATTGCAAGAGAATATTTGTTGCCCAAGATTTTAGTAAACAGCGGGCTTGCGGATGGGGAATTAACCATTGAACCAGCCCTTTGGCCCGAGATTGTAAAGCCTTTTGGATACGACTCAGGTATTAGAAGCATTGGAAGAACCTTGGAGTCTATTGCGCGAAAAGTTGCAAAGGAAATTGTGGATGGGAAGTCAAAAACGGTGAATCTAACGAGTGAGAATTTGAAGTATTATTTGCCGAAGTAGCTAGTTATAAAGAGAAGGATTTTGTTGCAGCTGCGGCGAAAAGTCTTGATTTTCCTCGAGAATTCATGTAGAATGATCGTGATGCAGAACGCTGATATTATACTCACATCAAATATCGAAATATTAAGTGGTACGGTTATCTGTAAGGACTCGATGTTGACAAAAGCAGCAGCAGTACCTAAACTGCCTCGCAGTTTAGGTACTCTAGCAGGATTATGAGTAAAACAAAAAGCGGAGAATTAAGAATAGTTCCTTACCCAGATAGTAACCATAGAAGAATTTATGCCAACTATGTACAGATATTAAAGACTCCGTTGGAGGTTTCATTTAAGTTTTGTGACTACATGCCTTCCGTTGATGAGGAGGAGATTAAAGAACAAAACAATAGCGGTAAGGTAGAAATCCCTATATCTGCAGAGGTAGTACTTCCTAATGAGATCGCTAAGAACTTCCTACAGATTTTAAAAGTACATTTCCCAGAGGAAAAGAAATGAGCACAAGCACAGCCATACCATACAAAACAAAAAGTATCTTAATTGAAGAGACAAAGCCAAGTAGTCTTTTGGGCGAAGTTCTGGATACGTACAACTTTCGTGTTGATTTGTTTGAATTCCCTAGTTTGGCAAAGGTTGAAAGAGATTTGAGAACTTCAGGTTACAAGAGAAAGCAAATAAAGGATCTGTTAGATGGACTCTCTGAACTCAGAGAATACAAGAATAGAAGTTGA
>CAZGUN010000015.1:0-11630 GCA_964529125.1 uncultured Candidatus Saccharibacteria bacterium | reverse complement strand
GGTCGTGTGGCTTCGGGAGTTACCGGTATAAAAGTAAAGAAAAAAGATGACTATGTTGTAGGAATGGTAGTTTTGCCAAAAGGCGACGAAAAAGATTTCTTGTTGGTTGTTAGCGAAAAAGGCTACGGCAAAAAAACTACGGTTGATGAATACAAAGTGCAGGGCAGGGGAGGATCGGGTATTAAAACGTACAAAGTGAGTGCTAAGAGCGGAAATCTAGTAAACGCTCGTATTCAGCGTGCTGGCGCGGAAGCCGACATGTTAATTAGCACAACCTCCGGGCAAGTTATAAGACTAGGGGCAAAAGAGGTGCCAAAATTGGGCCGCGACACTTTGGGGGTTCGCCTAATTAAACTTGGTGAAAGAGACAAGGTGGCTTCAGTTGCCAAGATTGAAGAGGGTATGGACGTAGGAGAAGACGAAGAATAATTTTTACTATATTTTTCCGCAAATTGACTTCACATCAAAAATAGAACAGAATTTTGTTGCGGAGAAAAGCTAAGGCCGAGTGCGTCGAAAGGTCTTCCGTGCACTTACGCATCCAGCGGGCGCAGCGGCCGGCACCGGGGTATGCCGCGTTTCATCTCACGCCGAAAAGCTTTTAATTTCACCAAATTATGGTGGGGTTGAGCGGGCGGTGAATAATAAAGTCTGGATGCAACATGATTCGCCTAGGACATAGCCACGCGCGTTCACTTTACACGCTCGAGGTTGCAGTGAGATGTATAGCTAAGGGGAACTGCCCGGAGTTTCCCTAGCTTCTTTTGTTATTATTCTCTTGTGCCATTAAATACCCTTTTAAAATTCGAAAATAAACTCTGGTCATCTGGTATAACTCATATTGCAGGCGTTGACGAAGCGGGCAGAGGGCCTTTAGCCGGCCCCTTGGTTGTGGCATGCGTAATTTTAGATAAAAACCATTTATACAACCCTTCGGAAAAATCAAAAGAACTTCTTGAAACTTACTCCCTCATCAACGATTCTAAAAAGCTCACGGCAAAAGTTCGCGAAAAGCTGTTTGAGTTCATAATTAAAAATGCCATTTCGTACCAGATCGAAGAAATCCCATCACAAAAAATAGACGAGTGGGGGATAGCAAAAAGTAATCAAATAGGCTTTTTCAACTCGGTTAACCGGCTTGCGACACAGCCTGAACACACTTTGACAGATCATTTTGGCATACGCGGTTTGGCGGAAAGCAAGCAAACGAACATACCAGGCGGCGATAGAAGAAGCATGACGGTTGCTGCGGCTTCGATTTTGGCCAAGGTTTATAGGGATAGGCTAATGTTGGGTTTTCACGAAAAATACCCGCTATACGGCTTTGATAGGCACAAGGGCTACGGGACTAAGCTGCACGCGGAGATGCTTTTAAAGTATGGGCAGTGCGTGATTCACAGAAAAAGTTTTAAGTTTAATTCCGCCGGATTACATTAAAGAAGAGACCGAACCTCCGCCTACATTTTCCTCAACATCCTTATGAAACTTCTTGTGAACATCTTTTAGCTGCTTGTTGGTGACGTGGGTGTAAATTTGTGTCGTTGAAACGTTTGAGTGGCCCAAAAGCTCTTGCACACTTCGCAAGTCCGCGCCCTCGCGCAGTAAACCAGTGGCAAAGGTGTGGCGTAGTGTGTGGGGCGTGGCATCAACCGAAATTCCGGCTCTCAAAGTATATTTTTTCACCAACCGCTGAACACTTCGCACGGTTAATCTTAATGATTTTCCTTCTAAATCCCCGTCGGTCATCTTCTTGCCACTGTATCGCAAAAACAGGGGAGTAAACTCATCGCTACGAGTTCCCAAATAACGACGTAGCCAGTTCTTGGCCGACTCGCTAAGATATACCGTTCTAACCTTCCTACCTTTTCCTATAACGGCAAACTCACCGGTGTTTAAGTTTATGTCAGAGATGTTCAAATTTACCAGCTCGCTAACCCGCAGGCCTGTGCTAAACAAAACCTCCAAAATGGCCCGGTCGCGAATGCCTGACTTTTTGTCTAAGTTTTGGGAGTTGAGTAGATTATCTAGTTGCTCTTCGTTTAGAACTTTGGGGATGCGGGCCTCAGGTCTACCTAAAATGATCTGTTCGGGTGGTAAAACTTGAAGGTTTTCTTCGATGATTAAGTACTTTAGAAACGCCCTAAGTGCGACAAGAAATGTCTTTTGTGTCGATTTTTTGTACTCCTGGTGGGACTTTGAACTAATCCTGCGGTTAAGCTCCAAGCGGTATTTCTTAACAAGCTCGCTGTCTAAATCGACTTCGGTAGCACCATCTTTTTTTAGGTAATCGTGGACAAAACCCAAGAAATCAGATAGGTAAAAATGGTACATTCTGATGGTATTTTGGGATAGGTTCTTCTCAATTTCGCAGTGCTCGAGGTAGTTTGTAAGTAGTTTTTCCAACTGCATGTAGAGGAATGCTACCAACTAACATACTTTGGAGCAAGTTATAGGGGCAGGGGAGGTAAACTTACGAAAAGTGCGTCAAAAATGGACATGGGCAAAATTTGGGGCAGTGAGGAAAATTTGCGATTAATAAAAAGAGATTAATTAGGCAGACAAAGTTGGGGATGAGTGTATAAGCAAACATTTAAGGGAGAGTTATAAAAATGCAGGCATTGGGAATTATTCCCGCGAAGTAGAGGAGTGGGAAGGGCCCGGATTTCCTACACATCAGACGTCGTATAATGTATGTTTAACGACGCGTAAGGTGTATGAATATGTAAAACATGACACGCATATAGAAAGGGAAGCCGAAATAAGCTTATTCAAAATCCCGTAAACAAACACACATTATTTAATATTAATTATTCCCTATCACTTTGTTATTTAACCTCCAACTCTATCTAGTAACCCTGGTTAGCTCTTTTGGAGACGTCGCACTTATCCACATCCCTACTCTGGAATCTATGACAATGTGGTTTGTACAAAACTATGACAGTGCTTTTTAGCAATCGCAGGCCGCCATTGCGGCAAAACCCAACCATCGAGCCCAAGAACCTATGACAAACATACCCTATAATTATTTAATTAAGTCTTATAGTTCGTAACTCATTTCGGGTAATTTTTGGGTTCTTTTCTCCCCTGCCTCCAAACCCCACCCCCACTTCCCTACTTCGTAAGGTGTCCAAAAAAAGCAAGGAATGTTGGGATATTAAATTAGTTGAAGAAAAGTACAAACAATAGAAATACAAAAGTTATAAATGCGTATTCCGCCACTAATTTCTTCGTGATCACATTTTTATAATGGGCCTGCAAGTACCCTAACGCGGACATAAGCACAGACGAAACCAGCAGAGCTCTCAAAAATGATTCGGAGGGGAAAAACGATGTCGAAATACTAAACACAAAAACTACAAATGCAACAAAAAGACTGTTCATAAGTTCTTCGTTAGCCTCAATGTCTGGAACTTCAGGGTCCATTTCTTGAGCCCACCACAAAAATGAAGCGAAAAGTCCGGATGTTCCCGCAATAATTAAGCTTTGGTAAATAGCGTTAACGGGGAGTTTAAAAATTCCGGAGAAAAACGGAATCGAAACTAACGTTAAAAGTATTTGGCTCCAAGTTAAGGCAACCCTATAAAGCGGGATTACCTCGGCTCGCTCAAAAACGACAAGAAAAATGTTATTCATTAGGGAAATCGCGTACATCAAGCCCCCCACCGCGCCTATTGTCAGAAGTCTGGTCGGAAGCCCTAGGTTTGGGAAGTATATTAGCGAAAGTAAGGAGCCTAAAACCAAAACGAGGGGCAAGACTAAAGTACTTAGGTAGGTTCGTCTGACGAAGTAGTTTAATGCATGTTCTGTCTGAACACTTGTGTATTGAACTAAAGCTGTACCCAGTGTTGCAATTAGTACCGCCATAACTGCACTAAAGATTTTTAAAAAACCAGTTGTATAAGAAAAGCTGAACAGAAAAACCACAATTCCAAGGGATAAAATGGCGTATTTATATTTTCGCTGTATGTTCATATTTATATTTCTATTCTATAAGTGGCTCTCCAACGCTTCCGGAACCGTAAAATTAGCAAAAACCTCCTGAACATCATCATCTTCTTCAAGCGCGTCAATTAAGGCAACAATCTTTTTTACCTTGTCAGACTCCCCTATCTCAACCTCAAAAGTAGGGTTTGCCGGATCAGCACCAAAAATGTAAGCTGTGCTACCAACCCCGCCCAAAGATCCGCCGTGCCTGTCAAAAATATAACGAATTTCAGCTACGGTTCTGTTTTTATTGTCCGTAAGTGCTTTAACCAAAAATGCCACGCCTTCAGGCCCGTAGCCCTCGTAATTAGCCTCCTCAAAACTCTCTCCCGCAAGTTCGCCGGTGCCTTTCTTAATTGCGCGGTCAATATTTTCCTTGGGCATTCGAGCCTCCTTTGCCTTGTCCACAGCTAGACGTAGGGTAGGATTTGCGTTTGGGTCTCCCCCACCGAGGCGTGCGGCAACTGTAATTAAGCGGCTCATTTTCGAAAAGGTTTTGCCTCTTTTAGCGTCCACAATCTCTTTTTTTCTGCGGATATTGTGCCATTTGGAGTGCCCAGACATGGGGTTATGATAACACCTTGCCCGAATACTTGACATCCCAGCGATATTTGCTAACTTTGTTGTGATGGAAAACGGCAGTGTAGGCAACGGCAATTCGCAAAACCTGTTAATTCTGGAGAAAAAAGCTGTAAAAGCGGCTTTAAATCAGGATTGGAAAACCGCAATTCCAGTGAACCTGGAAATCCTCGAACTCAAACCAAAAAACCGCGACGCAAAAATGCGGATTGGGATGGCTTACCTTCAAACCAAAAACTTCAAAAAAGCTGAAAGTATTTTTAAAGATGTTCTAAAAGACGATCCGATAAATTCTATCGCCAGAAGAAATTTGGAACTCGCAAAGCAAAAGAAGGCAGTGAAAAGTGCTAACGGCGGGGACACCAAACATTTAATAAAGGAGCCAGGAACTGCCGAAGTTGGGATGATAGAGCTTGCTTCAAAAAAACTTACGGCAGGCGATTTTGAACTTCGTGAGGAGCTTGAGATGAAAATAAACCGCGCGTCCGTTTCTATTCTAAAGGGCGGCAGAGCAGTTGGAAAACTCAGACACCCAGACTTGGTAAAAAGGCTTAACAAAGGCAAGAGACAGCGGGCGGAACTGACGGCAGTGTTTTTCGGCGGGCATGATAAATTTATCAAAATTCTTTTTAAATCTGACATTCCAATCTTTAAAGCTGAGCGGCAGGAATTTAAGCCATACGTGAAAAAGGGTGCAATTGACGAACCTGAAATGGAAATCTTCTCCGAAGAAGAAACTATCGAATAACTCAGCTATTACAAAAACTATCTCAAATCGTCGTCTAATAAAGGTTTAGCTTCTGAACTTGCCGCTGGTCTAGCAAGCTTGGGTTCTTCTTCTCTGGGTTCTCTAATGCGGGGCCTGTTGTCAGGTTTTTTTGATCCGCTTGAGGATTTCCCCGATCGTGGGCGAGGCTGTCTAATAACGGGTCTTTTGTCTTCCTTTTCTTCTTTTTTCTTCTCGGGTTTTTTAGCCACTGGCGCGGGCTTTGGTGGCTGCTTTGCTGGCTCCTTCACTTTTTCAACCTTCTTCGTTTCTTTCTTCTCTTCTTTTATATCTTTGCCGCCCCCAACTTCTTTATCTTCCTTTTTGTCCTCTTTAGGCTTAACAGCAATATCATCTTTTTTCATTTTCTCTAAGGCCGCCCACTCAACATTTGGGCTACCGGCGGGAATCAAAACAACCAACTCATCATTAACTTCGCCTTGCCTAAAATCTACAGCCACATCCAAGAGCCTGTATGAACCAGTGTCAGTTAACGCATACCAATTACCCTCTTTTTTATTTAAAATTCCCTCCAGGGTTTTTCTTTCGACTTTTGACACTTGCTTAAATAACTGCTTCCCACCGTCCTCAACCATCTTTAGGTTATCCCCCACAACAAGTAGCGATTTGGCCGCGTAATTTGGGTTTACCTCGTATTTTTTACCATCGGGGGTTGTCATGTGCGTTCCATCGAAAACACCTAAAGTGCCTGGAACATCGTCATAAGAGGTTGAGATATCCTCTTTTAATGTATTCAAAAGTTTTGTGGCTGTTCTTAAATCCCTCTCCGCGGATCTTAAAAGACTTTCTATGTTGTTAACTCTATTTTGGGCGTTTTTCATTTGTCTCCTTAATTATTCCTAGTTCAAATCTTTCAAGTCTATTGAACCTTCCGGATTTTGAACTTCTGGCTGAGGTAAAGTCGTTGGAACTTCCTCCACACGCTCCCCTATACTTCCAGCATTCGTACTATTATATTCTTGAGCAACTGCCACTCCCTTGTCAAATTTAAACTCCACCCATTTTCGAATTTTATCCTCAACATACTGTCTGTCCGCGCCATAAGTTAAACGACTAAAATCCAAAGCTTTTTGCCTGTTGCCGGTTTTGGTGATTAGACTTTCCTCGGCTATCCACGGGCGCGGAACGGTTGCGGAGAAGGGTTTTGAGGTCTGACCGTCAATCATAAGTTTTATGTAAATCTGAAACTTCCTAAGCGAAATTAAGTCGTTTTCGTCAAAGTAAGGAGAAAATTCTGTTTCCAAGATTTTTGCGTCCTGCGCACCAACTGAAAAAGCGGCAACTGTTCCCACGTTTCCGAAAACCGCGCTTAATAACTCTTCTGGAAGTTGGCTAGTAAACTGGTGAGTTAAGTGCAACCCAAGTTTATATTTTCGCGATTCGGATAAAATAGACTCAAAGTTTCCACCGGCGAAGTTTTGAAACTCGTCCACGTACAGATAAAACGGGCGTCGCTGTTGCGGGTCAATTTTGATACGCTGCATGGCCATAAAGTTAATTCTGGATACTAAAAGGGCGCCAAGAAGATTCGCGTTGTCTTCTCCAATTTTTCCTTTAGAAAGGTTTAGAAGCAAGATTTTGCCGCTATTCATAATTTCCCAGAAATCAATTGTAGACTTTCTCTGACCCAAAATGTTTCTTATTGTTGTGGAAGATAAGAAACGGTTTATTTTGTTTTGAATAGGAGCAACAGCTTCTGTAATTAAACGCTGGTTCCCCCGCATGGCTTTATACTCCTCCTCCCAAAAATCTAAAACCACAGGATCCTTAATCTGATGCAAAATATACTTCTGATAGTTCATATCGTTAAGAAGACGGGTAATACCTAGTATGGAGGTTCCAGGGACCTCAAGAAGGGTTAAAACCGAGTAGTTAAGCAGATACTCAAGCCTTGGTCCCCAAGAGTAATCAAACTGTTTAGCCATAGAAGAAACTAGGGCCGACGCCATAAGGTTTTTCTGGGACTGATCGTCTATTTCCAAAACGTTTATACCTACCGGCCGCTCCGTGTCTGAAGGATCAACCATAACCACATCCTTAAGTCTATTTTCTGGAATGTAGTCCAAAATATCTTCAATCAAATCTCCGTGAGGATCCACAACTCCAACCCCGTGACCCGCAATAATATCCTGAACAATCATGTTTTTAAAGAAAGTAGACTTTCCTGTACCAGTTTTACCTATTAAGTACATATGACGAACTCGGTCTTCTCCTTCGTTGCTTATTCCAAATCTCATTTTTTTATCTCTAAACAAGACTTCCCCTATATAGTTGCAGTTTTCGACTGGAAGGTTTGCCGGTGGCTCCGCCTTTTTTGAACCAACCCACAAAACTCCCGGCGTTTCAACTTTTTCTGATGGCAAGTGGTAGATAGATGCAAGTTCGGCAATATTCAAAACAAATGTTTCGCCTGAATTGATTGAGCGGGTTTTGTACTCGTTGTATTTACTTTCGCTGTTGGGATGCTGTTCGTAATCGAAAGCGTTTAGCTGAACGGTTGAGAATTGTTGCAAAGAAGCAACGAGCGAGCGCAACAATCTGTCGGCGCGGTCGTAAGTTTGAGCTCGTGAAAGAAGCCTTATGTTTACCTCGAAACCCATTCTTGAAAGTTTTTCCTCTATCGCCTCAACTTGAACCTCTTCGTTTGAGTTTAAAAACTTCCTTTCAACTTTAAGAGCACCGGGCTTCATAGGCTCCTCTGCCCTACCCACCAAAGCCTTAAAAAACGTGCTGACAATCTGGCTAAATTCTTTAATTATTTCTCCTGGGAGCTCGCCCATAAAGGTACCGTCGCCCGTTGTACCGTCTCTAACCTGCTGAACATACTCAAACCCCTCGCCTTGCCAGACATCCGCGATTGGCTTTATAACAACCTGAAACCACAGATTCTCGTCAGCAGTAGCCTCAGACAATGCCGACGTTACAGACGATAGTGAGTCTCTTTCAAAATCTCTAAATGTTTTAATTGGGAAAAAGTTTGCTTTTTTTAAGGTAAGGCTGGCTACTTCAAACTCGCCATCACCATCTTTAAATTTGCTCGGGGCGTAATCTTCAACTTTACTTATGTGAGCGGTTGGATACTGGGCGTAAATCTGACTTTCCACGAACTTTGAAATATTTGGCGGTACTGCAACGTAAAACCTTATTCCACCGTCAACTGCCACAAATTCAAACGAAACCTGTTCCTGAGCAATTGCATCGGCCCTTAAAAGACCGTGTAGGGAAGCAAACATGTGTTCGGCTGCGAGGGCTGCGGTTTGAACATCGTAATGATCCTCTTCTGATTTATGAACCTGAACTTCCAGTATTTCCAAATCTTTACTAGTCGTAGAACCGGAAAAAGAGCCCTTCATTTTCCTAAAAATAAAGAAGCCCACAACGGCAAGAAGTATTAGAGACAAAATTATTAATAATTCCATTAAGTTTTGTTAAGTATGGGGATAACAGATCTCCCCGCCCATATTTGGAGCGGGGAGAAAGAAAGGAGAGAGACTAAGCACATTATCTCAGAGCCTCCCCGCGATGTCAACTCCAATGACAAGTGTTACGTCCACGCGGTCGCTGATGCCTTCGTTTACCCCTCCCCTACTCTTCAAAACTACATTTTTCACATCAAAAAACTTTTGTATTTCCTTAACCACAGCAAGATCTGTTGATTCAACCAAAAGCAAGCTTTCATCGTATATTTTTGACGCATTTTCAGCGGCAATAACGTGTCCCCCCGCGTTTCGCACAACTCTTGAGGCAAAGTTTGCAACCCCTGGCATATCCGTACCATTTAAGATTCCAACACTTGCTTTTTCTATAGCCACATTTGAATCAAAAGTAAGATCTCTAAGGGAAATGTCTAAATTTTCCTCATTTTCGAAAAGATTGGCGATGAATCTGTCCTTTCGTAATGACCTTACGAAAGTAAAAAGATTAAAAAACTCGCTTAAAGTAACATTTGTATCTATGGAAAGGGCAAGTTTCTGAAGGATGTCTAAACTAAGTAAAGAGTTGCCTTCTCCCTGGACAAAAGTGTCTAGAATTGCCGTGGTTACAGCATCGTCTACCACCATGTAGCGGTCTGTATTAAAGGCAAAGTCTTTTTCAAGCGTTGCAACTAAAAGAGCTGAGCCGGAACTTAACTCATCACTATCTAACATTCCAAGCGAAAGGATGTTTGAATAAGGCTCTACACCAAATTTGCCCGGAACATCGGTTGTGGTAGCTAAATCTATTTCGTATGACACTACTTTTCCGCCTGCTTTATCAAAAATTACAAAGTGAATCGAGGAAGTTTTTGCTGGAACCGCATCTATATCTTCAACAGAAATAATTGCGACGGAAACAATGTCAGAGTTATTAATGTCAAATGATGTAGAAGACTCTGCTGAAGCAAAAGGTTTTGTAATAGCCTTGTAACCCCAAATGCCTGCCAAAAATACGAGTGAAAACGTAACAAGGAGCGCCAGTGCCACTCCCTTTTTGAACTTCTTCTGCGTTTTTCTTGCTTTAACAAGCGTTTTCCAGGAAAAACCTCTTTTTCTTTTGTTTGATATCCTTTTGGAGGCCTTGGCAGGTCTTTTGGGCATTATTACTATTATGCAAAAAATCTGCGTAAAGTCCATACCCAATATGACATTTCATGCTTTTGCTACGGGAAATTTTGTGTCGACGATACGTGAAAATGTATGCCTTATAGTCTTGCCTAGTTTGCTACCTATAGTTTCTACCCTGCCGCACCCCATAATTCACACTGTTGAAGAGCGGATTGGTTTGTAATATAATTCGGGACAAATCAATCCCAAGTGAGACTACGAGGAGACAAATGATCCGGTATATAAAAGACGTTATAAAAAACGTGAGAAGAATGGTAACAAAACCTCTCCTGCCGTTGCTAGCTCCGTTTTTTCTTCGACGTGCGGGCGTAGCCGCAAAAAAAGCTGAGGCGGCAGCGGAAGCAGCAGAGGAAGAAACATATCAAAAACAGCTACAGCAAGACAAAGAACGGGAAAATGCGAAGACAGGCGGAGGGAAAGAACAAGCATTATCGCCGGAGCCGACAAAAGTAGAGAAAAAGGTGGATCAAGCACCATCCACAGAACCGGCAATGCAGAAGGGGGTGCTACAAACGCTTTTCATGAAAGGCAAACTTGATAGAATCTTTTACCTAAGGGGGAACGCGACGCAAACAGGTGTAATCGTCCAAGGCTGTACAATTATTGCAGGGTTCTGGGAGGGATATGCAAAGCCGTACAGCTTCACCGGGCTTTTGGCATTTGTTGACGGTATTGAAGCCCGACCGGCAACTGATGAGGACCTGGCGGAGATACTGCGGCAGTGGGACGAGAAGAAAAACGGCATCAATTTTTCGGATTGGCTTGATGGCCTGCTAAAACTTCCCAAGCACGCAGAGCTTAAAAAGGAAGAGAAAGCTCGCTTAGCTAAACTGGCGTCAACAAGCTAGGTTTGAGGAAAAAGAAAGCGAACAAAGAAAAACACTTACGAATTCGTAAGTGTTTTTTTAAACAGTATAAAAAGTAATTAACCAGTAAGAATTATCTTCTTGAACTCCCCCAAAGGCATTATAGGCCAAGCCTGAGCAGTCCAGGGCTTTTCAACCCGATCCTTGATATGTTGCTCATAAAACGATTGGAATGTTGCGGCCAACTCATCACACCAAGCTTTAAGTTTTTCCTGCCGTTCTGGCGAGTGCGTGCAGATGCACAAGATTTGCACGTCTGGAACGTTATCGCCCGACTCCGCTTTAATCAGATAAACGATGGTGGCTTTTTCGTTATTGAGGCCAAAAACAGCAGATGTAACTTTGCGCATTTTGGTGCTAAGAGCACCGTCTTCACATACATACTGCTTCAAAACATCCTTGACTATCGGTGAGGCGGTTAGAACGAAAATATCGGGCATTTTTCTCCTCAGCTTTCTAGATTTGGATTTTAGAGTTTGTTTACCTCTGCGGGTGGATTCTACATCAAAAACTCTGCGTGTTCAACTATAGGGTTGTGTTTAATCACTGCTTTTCTGGGTGTCAAAAACACTTGGCAACTCAGCTTCAAAACTAACCCTCTCCCCTGTCTTTGGGTGAGTAAAGCTAATCTTGTGCGCGTGAAGCATCAATCGACCGAATATCTTTCGCGAAATAACACTTCGCCTTTTGCCAGCGTACAAGTCATCGCCAGCAACCGGATGGTTTAATGCAGCCAGATGAACTCGAATCTGATGTGTTCGTCCGGTTTTTGGAAAAGCCCGAACCAACGACAAAACCTCCCCTTCCACA
>CAZGUN010000014.1:0-11907 GCA_964529125.1 uncultured Candidatus Saccharibacteria bacterium | reverse complement strand
TAAACGAAACGTTATTGCCAATCAAAAAGTTGAGTGCCCCGGCTGCAGCGATTGTGGTTTCTTCATCTAGCGTTAGCGAGGCGGAAACTTTGTCTAAGTTTATCGTGTCATTGTCTAGTTCGGAGTTTGAAACTGATGTTCCGAGTGTCGCCGCTATTGTAATAGAATCCGCGTCTACGTCACCTGTGATTGTGATTCCGGAACCATCGGAGAAGTTAAGGGTATCGGCCGTACCGTCGGCCACAGGATCGGTGCCGTTAGGAGCGTTTACTGTCTGGAAAATGTTTTGGTCCCCGGTGTTTGTTCCAGTCAAAGTTCCAGAAAAGTTACTTGCTGAAATTGTTCCATCAACTGAAAGGTTCGCTGTTCCTGCTGCTGAGTTTGCAATCGTAAGTGTTCTATCCGACGAGTTATTGAAGTCGAGTGTGAGAGACGATCCCGTTAGAGGAACGTTTGTGTCAGAAACCGTCAAATTCCCAACCGAAAAGGCGCCAGTATAAGTAAGCGTGTCAACAAGCTCGGCGTCATCTACAGTGTTGGAGTTTAGTGTTAACCCGCCAGAAAAGCTCCCCGCGACATCGCCAGCGGCTGGAGATTCGCCAACATTTACGTAAGCCGAATCTAGTGATCCAGTGTAGTTTGCGGAGGTGAGCACTGTTCCACTTGTGCCGGAGAATGTATAAATTGCATCCGCGGCAGACAAGTCACCTACCTCAAGAATTCCGTAAAACGCATCGCCCGTTGATTCCAAGATTTTGAGTTCAGAAGCCGCATTCCCCAAAACTATGTCAAACGCCCCAGTTTGGTTCCAATCGGCGGTTAAGGCAGCTAGGGCTGCGGTTAGAGTAGCACCCTCAGATCCGCCACCAGTAAGCGCTACACCGCTTCCAGAAGCTCCGGTCAAAACATAGTTACCCGATGTGTCAGTACCCAAGGCTAAATCAGTAATTTCAGTCGGGCCGATACAGTTTGTGCACGAAAGATCTGTTGCAGTTATAGTTCCGGTTCCAGATGTTGTAAACGAAACGTTATTGCCAATCAAAAAGTTGAGTGCCCCGGCTGCAGCGATTGTTGTTTCCTCATCCAAAGTTAGGGAGGTTGCGATTTTGTCAAAGTCTATTGTATCGTTGTCGATTTCTGAATTTGAAACGGACGTACCAAGAGTTGCAGCAATTGTAAGCGCGTCGGTACTGGAATCCCCCGTTATTGTTATACCTGCACCATCGGTAAAGTTAAGTGAGTCTGTTGTAGTGTCGGCAACAGGATCTGTTCCGTTTGGTGCGTTTACTGTCTGGAAAATGTTTTGGTCGCCAGTGTTTGTTCCAGACAAAGTACCTGAGAAATTGCTCGCTGAAACTGTACCGTCAACGGAAAGGTTGGCAGTGCCAGCTCCAGAATTTGCGACAGTTAATGTTCTGTCGGATCCATTATTAAAGTCGAGTGTAAGAGCTGAGCCAGTTAGAGGAACATTTGTATCCGATACGGTTAGATTGCCTACGGACAAGGCACCTGTGTAGGTCAGCGTATCGACAAGCTCAGCATCGTCGACTGTGTTTGAACCAAGATTTAGACCCGCCGAAAAGCTTCCAGCTACATCGCCGGCGGTTGGTGACTCGGCGATATTCACGTAAGCACTATCTAGAGTTCCGGTGTAATTTGCGGTGGTCAAAACTGTTCCTGAAGTTCCGGAGAATGTGTAAGTTGCATCTGCAGCCGAAAGATCTCCTACTTCAAAGACTCCATAGTATGTTGCGCCTGCCGATTCCAGGATTTTGAGCTCAGCTGAGGCATTACCCAAAACTATGTCAAACGCTCCGGTCTGATTCCAATCGGCTGTCAGGGCGGCAAGGTCGGCTGTTAGTGTTGCACCTTCCGAACCGCCCCCAGTCAACGAAACTCCAGATCCCGAAGCACCTGTCGCTACATAAAACCCTGACGTATCGGTTCCCAAAGCTAAGTCAGTAATCTCTGTGGGTCCAATACAATTTGTACACGAAAGATCGGTGGCCACTATTGTTCCGCTTCCGCTTGTTGCCAAAGACCCACCAGTTGCCACAGTCCATGCAGCGGATATTGATTGAGTTTGGTCTGAGCGAACAATTTTGCTGCCTATGTAGTCGATGGCAATATCTCCCTCTCCGCTCCCGGCGTCGGTTACAGTAAAGTCGGTGCCCAAGAAATCAATCGTTAGCGCGGATGTAACTACGTCGGAATTATTTTCCTGAATAGTGGCGATCCCGGATCCGGAGGAACCCGAATCGTCATCGCAGTACCACTCCTTAGAGGTTTCGTTCCACTTCAAAACTTGGGCATCGGCACACCCTCTTATCAACGAAAGTTCGTCGGTATTTATAAGCTCGAGCCCAGAAGGAGAATCGGTTGTAAGAGTCTCGCCCGAGTCTGTGTAAAGAGAAATGGAACCGCCTATCGGGGTCCAAGAGGACCCGTTGTAAACAATGACCTGATTACCCGAGGTATCAAAAGACAAAAATCCTTCTCCACTTTCAGGCGAATCCGGACTTGCGGATGAAACATTTGGCAAACGCAATCCTTGCAAACTGGAATCGGAATGATCAACATCTCCAAGATCAACAAAATCTCCGTTTCCAAAAGTTAACGCATTGGCCAAATCTTCCACGTCAATTGTGTTGTCTTCAATCTTATTTCCAGTTACGGCATCGTCTGCGAGATCATCTTCGACAATTGTTCCGTCTTCAACGGCCGCAGACGAAACAGAACTGTCTGCAAGATCTGAAGCGGAAATTGTTCCATCAAGAAGATCTGAGCTAGTAATCGTATCGTCTAAAATAACTCCTCCGATACCACCAATTACCGACCCGGCCAACAAATCGCTCTCACCGATTTGAATTCCTGGAATGGCGCCACTACCACCAAAGATCACCAAGTCGCCCTCTTCTGTGCCAACCTCACGACCCCTCAAATAATATGCGTCTATTTTTCCAACTGCATCTTCTTGTCCATCTTCGCCTATCTTCTGAACAAATTTAATGTTGTAAAGGGAAATAATATTACCGTCGGCATCAAGTGCAAAAATATCATTGACATTATCAATTCTGTCTTCTGAAAAAATGAGCTTGTATGCTTCCGGATCAACAATTTTCACAATCGATAGAGAAACATTCGTTACCGGCTTAAGGACTTCTTTCAAAAGGGCGCTGCTTGCCGGCTCATTGACCTCAGAAACACCCAAAACGTTATCTTGGGACTCAGGTAAGTCTTTTACCTCATTTGCATAAGCGTCGTTCAGACTAAAAAATTCTGCTGTTTTTATGGGACTGGCAAGAAAAGCTATAGTTGTTAAAACCACCAACATTACAAAAGTTGTGGTAACGAATACTGCAGATCTAGAAAGCTTGCGTCTGAAATTGTCCAGCTTACTTACTTCCTGTTCGTTCTTTGAAAGGTAAAGCTGGAGCATTTTGTATAGTTCTCTTTCCTCCGGCGATCTTATAGTTGTTTGAGCCAAAATTTGCTTCTTCACCACCGAGGGGGCTTTTGCAATTTTTTCCTCTTGCTCAGCGACCTCTAAAACTGGTTCGGGGTTTTTCCTGAGGAAGTAATCCGAATCCCTAAACTTAGAGATTAATTCCTGGTCGTAAGTCCTATTGTCGTTTGAATCTCTTCCAGGAACTAGTAGTTTTTTGTCTTCGAGTCTTCTAAGGGTCGAGATGGAAAGTCCCAAACCTTCGGCCGTCTCACTAATGTTTAGGGGGGCGCTTGCTTTAAACTTTTTCAGTTCTTCGAGTTTGAAAAATCTATCCTTTCCGTTTGGCCGAACGGAATGGACCTTACCTTTCTTATCCCAGCGTCGGAGGGTATCTAAAGACACACCTAAAAACTCGGCGGCCTCGCTTATAGATACAAGGTCAAAATTTGATTCTTTGGGCAGTTTGGGCATTTTTCTTGTTTTGATGGCTTAATGTCCTGCCTATGCAGTGCGTAGACACAAATGTCATATACATAGGCAAACATTATTCAATCCACTAAATTCAAGCATAAAATCAAGTAAAAAGTCAAGTTTACCCTGAAGCATGTAAATTTATGCTAATTCATGATTCTGCTTGAAATTCTGTGGAATTTTTTGTAAATTAATCAAAGGCGACGAGGCATGCCTTCAACTCTAGGGTACTGAATGAAGAAACTATATTCAAGAAACTAGATTCCAAGAAAATTCATAAAAAGATATCGAACAACTAACGGACCCATTCCACCTGGCGAGGCTGAAATAACCCCTAAATGATCAAGGTTAGAATTTAGGTCCAAATCCCCCATTACCTTCCCGTTAGTAACCGACGAACCAAAATCAATAACATGGCAGCCATCCGAAATATTTTCTCCCCGAACTAAATTTGGAATCCCTGTACTTAGAACTATAAGACTCGCCTTTATTTCTTCCCCAGCCTTATAGTTCTCTGTGATTTGAACTTTTGCCCCTCTTTTTTCCAAGTAAAAAGCGACGGGTTTTCCTACTAACTCTCCAGCTCCCACAACTAACACATCTTTATCTTCAATTTTTAACTTATTTGAATCAAGAAAGTACTCAACTGCTCTAACAACCGGCGAATAACGGCTTGAATCTCCACTGTAGAATTTCTTCTTAAAACCTTCCGAGAGCATATCAACATCCTTTTCGTAAGGAATCTTAGTCAATAATGAATATAAACGAGGTGATGGGAGAGGTAGTTGAACAATCACACCGGTAACGCTTGGGGAGTAAGTTATATCCGACCCCTTTACTAATATCTCTAGGTTTTGCATTTTCGAGGAGTCAAGGCGGTAAACATGAGCTTTAATCCCTAATCTTTTCGCAACTTTTTGCTTTAAAGAAACATATTTTTCAGATGAGGGGTTATCCCCTATTAAAATAATTGCGAGCTCTCCTTCAACTTTGTCGTTTACTTTGCTTCGCTTGGAAAGCTCTGCTTTAATTTTTTCTTCTAATTTTTTCGCGTGAAGATTTCCATCAAAAAATTGCATGCAGTAATTTTAGCATTAAGGGCCGCTTGTAAGACAAGCCGTAAACAAACAAGAAGTCCAGGCCTTTAGCCTGGACTTCAAATTAACTGAACTTTAATAAAACGTAAAATGAGTTCACCCGATGTGTCGCAAATGTTCGCGAGCTTTCCCTATTGCTATAAGTGGGTGTCCTATCTCAAGCCCAAGGGCAAGACAATTCAGACTCCCGAACGCAATTGTGCTGAGAATACTGTACTCATTGCGAACTACACGATCACACCAGGACCGTCGGTTTAGACTTTCGTCTGTACCTAATTAAATAATATCAAAACGCTTTTCCCTGTCAAATTAAAAACCCAAAATTTTCATTCCCCAAACGAGCGTTGGACCAATGATTTGTTCCGTAATGCCGCCAAAAATTAGCAGCAACAAAATCCACATTCCGTAAGGCGCAAGCTGAATCCATTGATACGACAACTCTTGCGGCAAAATTCCATTTACAACTTTAAATCCGTCCAAAGGATGCACGGGAAGAAGGTTAAATATCGCCAAAACTAGGTTATATTGAATTGCAAGTCGCACAAAAAGTCCTACGATTCCACCAAGTCCAAACACGTGAAAAATTAGCGAAAGAAGAACTGCCAAAATTATGTTTGATACAGGACCAGCGAGTGAAATAATCGCCGAATCTCTTTTTGGATTTTGCAAAAAGCGCGGATCAAAAGGAACCGGCTTGCCCCAACCAAAACCCGCCACAAGAAGCAGAATTGTTCCCATGGGGTCAAGATGGGCGCGGGGATCAAGTGTGATTCTACCCATGTTTTTGGCTGTAGGATCGCCTAATTTATTGGCGATAAAAGCATGCGAAAATTCGTGAATTGAGATGGAAATTACTAGGGCTACAGCGACTAATAAAAATACAAAAAGGTTGGCCGTAAAATTGCCCGAACCATTAAATAAAAGTTGTAAAAGCATATTGGGATTTTAAAGCCAATCAATGTTTTTCACAATGATTGGCCTTATTGCATCCTAGCGGCAGGAGCGGGACCATGATGATAGGGACAAATCGGCTTTGGGTCTGTTTACGCTCAGAACCCCAGTTTCGAACCACGGACGAAACTCTAACCTCTCGGTCTCGGTAGCGCCGGAAAGGAGGTCCCAACCCGCTCCTGCTACTTCTAGGAGGAGAAGAAACGACCGAAAACATCGTTCTCTCTTTAACGCCATTGTAGCATAGCGGGTACAGCGCCAATCATTTCATTCCCCCCCTCCGCAAAAAATGGTAGAATCGCGCAGTAACCAAGGGTAAATATGATCAATTTCGTAAGAGAATCCTTCGCGGAATTCAAAAAAGTTCAATGGCCTACAAAAAAGCAAACCGTTCGCTTGACGGCTATGGTGATAGGTGTTAGTTTGATCGTCGGCATTTACGTAGGGGCTTTAGACTTTGGTTTCAAGGAAATTCTAGCTCAGGCATTAAAGTAAAATAAAATGGAAGAAGACATAATCGAAGAAACAAATACTGCGGAGGAGGCAAACGAAAACCTAGTCGTTCTCAATGATAAGGTAGACGAAAAAGCAAGATGGTATGTTGTTCACACATATTCCGGTCACGAAAAAAAGGTCGCTAGTCTTATCAGAGCGCTTACCGAAGGCCGGGACCTAAGCCACAAGATTTTTAAGATTTTCATTCCTACCCAAAAGAAAATTGTTGTTTCTGAGGGCAAGAAAAGAAAGATGGACGAAAGACTTTTCCCAGGCTACGTTGTTGTAAACATGATTATGGACGATGAAAGCTGGTACTTGGTGCGCTCTACAAAAGGCGTTACGGGCTTTGTGGGAACCGGAAATACTCCGACTCCCCTTGCCCAAAAAGAGGTTGACGCTTTGATGAAATTTATGACGATGGAAGCGCCAAAGTTTGAAGCCAAATTTAGAGTTGACGACTCCGTAAAAATTAATGAGGGTCCGTTTAGAGATTTTATCGGAAAAGTTTTTGAAGTTAATGATGATCAAGGAAAGGTTAAAGTTTTGGTGAACTTTCTTGGAAAAGAAACACCAGTAGAGTTGGATTTTATTCAGATTTCGAGTATCTAAGGATTGTAAAAAGGCACAAATGGCAAAAAAAGTAAAAAAACTTAAAGCAATAGTGAAACTTAACATCATAGCCGGCCAGGCCACGCCGGGTCAGTCTATCGGTACGGCTTTAGGCCAGCACGGCGTTCCTTTGATGGATTTTTGTAAAGAATTTAACGCACGAACTAAGGACATGGGTGATGACATGATTCCTGTGGTTATGACAGTCTATGAAGACCGCTCGTTCACTTTTATTACTAAAACCCCAGTTACTTCAGTTCTGATTACAAAGGCCTTGAAAATTGAAAAGGGATCGGGCGTGCCAAATAAGGAAAAGGTTGGAAAACTAACCCGTGCACAGGCTGAAGAAATTGCTAGAATAAAGATGCCTGACTTGAATACAAACGATTTAGAAGAGGCTGTGAGAGTTATAGCCGGCACAGCAAGGTCAATGGGCGTGGAGATTGAATTATGAAAAATGTCGCCAGTGTTGCCAAGCCTATTTCCGAAGCCGTAAAGGAAGTAAAGCAGAACGCTAAAGCTTCTTTTGACGAAACTGTTGAGGTTCACATTAACTTAAACTTGGACGCCAAGAAAGGCGATCAGAATATTAGGACAACCGTTGACCTCCCACACGGCACAGGTAAAGAAATCAAGGTAGCAACAATGAGCTCGGACAAAGTTAGCAAAGCAGATCTTCAACTGACAGAATCAGATATTTCTAAAATAGAAAGCGGACAAATTAAGCCAAAGGCTGATTTCGATGTTTTAATCGTGGAACCTAAATTTATGCCTAAGCTCGCAAAGCTTGGGGCAATACTCGGACCCGCCGGCGTTATGCCAAACCCCAAAACCGGTACGGTAACGGAGGACGTGGCCAAAGCAGTTGAAGCATTCAAAAAAGGTAAGGTTGAGTTGAGAAGCGAGCAGGAGTTTCCAATGATTCATGCCATTATTGGAAAGGTGAGTTACTCCGAAAAACAGCTGGAAGAAAACCTCCAGGCAATTTTAGACGCCCTAAAGCAAAGCAAACCCTCAAAGGCTAAACCAGACTGGGTTAAAAGCTGTTACTTAACCTCCACGATGGGCAAGTCGGTGCAGGTTGATATATCTGCACTCTAAACTCTCTCCCCTCTTTTTCTCACCTCAGCTCTCGCTCCAACATCAAAAACTCAAACGAGCACAAAATTCCTTCAATTTGTTCAAGTGTTTATAGGCCGCGCAACTTAAAACGATGTGGATAACTCGTGATTTATAGGTTCAAATATTTATCCACAATTTAGGCACACTTCGTTTACTCAATCGTGCAGTTCTCCCCCTCATAGCAGGCACAAATTCGATCCTAGTTTCACGGAATTTACGAAATTCTAGCAACCGACCCTATTCAAGTGCCAACTAGCTAATAACCTCTTGAAAACCACAATTTAAAAATCAAAATCATTGACATAGCCCACTAACCCCTATACACTACTCCAGTACCTAAGACAGCAAGGTCCTTTTTCTTCACAGAAATTGGTTAAAAATCTTGCCGAGGAAACATTTAAGGCTAGAGCTCACACTGAATTTGATTATTAATGGGCCGTCACATCTGCTTCCTCAACGTCTTGGTTACACAAGGCGTTTTTTGTTGAAAACACAAGCGCCTCAAGGTTCAAATGCCAAATCAAAAAAATATAGAAGCACTAAATACGGTCAAGGAGAAGCTTGATAAGGCTAAATCTGTGATTTTTGCCGAGTACCACGGCCTTACTTCAAATCAGGTTAACCAGCTTAGATCAAAAATAAAGGAATCCGGCGCCGAAATGTCGGTTTCAAAAAATACACTATTAAAGGTAGCCTTGGAAGAAAAGCTCTCGCCGGAGGCTGAAAAGCAGCTCGAGGAACAGCTAAAAGGCCCCATCGCCACGATATTCTCATACGAGGACGCAATTGCCCCAATTAAAATCCTAGCCCAGTTTGCCCAAAATCTTATTGCCCAAGGCCGCGAGGTAGGGCTACCAAAAATTAAGGCCGGTATTATTGATGGCCAGTTTACTTCGGCCGAAAAAATAGGCATTTTGGCTAACCTCCCTTCACGCGAGCAGTTGATAGCCAAGCTTGTTGGCACAATGAAATCGCCTTTAACCGGCTTAGTGAACGTTCTTAATGGAAATCAGAGAAAATTAGTTTATGCCCTTTCAGCGGTGGCGAAGAAAAGATCGCAAGAAAGTAATTCTTAAGGGGGTGTCAGTTATGGCAGAAGATACAAAAGTAGAGACCACAGAAGTAAAACTTACAGGCGACGCTAAAAAGGTAATGGACATGGTTGAAAAAATGACCGTGTTAGAACTAAACGACTTGGTAAAAGCAATGGAAGAGAAGTTTGGCGTTTCCGCGGCCGCACCTATGATGATGGGCGCGATGCCAGCAGGCGCTGCCGGTGCAGAAGCAGAGCCAGTTGAGGAACAAACAGAGTTTGACGTAGTTTTAACAGATGCAGGCGCGAATAAAATCGCTGTTATTAAGGCTGTTAGAACCTTAAACCAGACTTTGGGTCTTGTTGAAGCAAAAGCGTTAGTCGAAAGCGCTCCTAAAGCTTTGTTAGAAGGAGTGAAGAAAGAAGACGCGCAAGCTGCTAAAAAGACATTGGAGGATGCTGGAGCAAAGGTTGAGCTTAAGTAAGCAGAATCCCCACCTAAACGGTGGGGCTTTTGTTACCATGGAGCCATTTGTCGAATTTGGATTTCAGATCTTCATTCTGTGTCATATCTATAAAATCCCCCACCAAATTCAAACCCCCTTCGTTGGCAAACTGTTCGGTGTTTAAACATTTGTTAAAAAGTAAGTCGGTTTTCACAAGATCCCTCAGTTTTTCGTCTTCGATTTGTTGTAATTCACTGTCTTTCCAAACAGCAATGTCTTCTGCACCAAGTATTGTTACCGGTGAGGCGGGTTTTTCAATTGAATTGTATGCGTTAAACAGCTCGTTTAACATTTCTCGACCTTCTTTGTCACTACTTTTATCATCGTTTTTTTGAATAACATCATCAATGACAATCGAACCCGACTCATTTTCTAATTCGACGAACTCACTGACAAGGACTAACTCTACATGCTTTTCCTTTAATGAGCCCATTATGTGTTCAAGGAGTAAAGGCCCTCGATCATCCTCTAGGCCGAATATTTCCCCACGAACCGCCACTACAGAAGTATCCTGTAGCATAAGCTTTTCCATAATACTAGAGGTCTCAGCGTTAGTTTTGGTTACCACCAAGGCGTTTAGATCAGTATTTACAACTACCACGCGAACATTTTTTCCTTTCAATTTGTATACCCCACTCTTTATCGAAGTTTCCCCGGATTCCAAAGAAATAGGGTTCACTAAAACCCACTCATAACCCAAGTCATTCACTAAGTCTATTAAATTTGAACTAACTAAAAGATTTGGAGGAAAAAAGCCTTTTAAGTCACGAATTAGAATAGACGGGTCGCCCTCAAACCCACCTTTTTTGCCAAAATAATACCCCAGGGCGTACTCGTTTAGAATTATTTGTTTTTCGGCAAACTTGGAAAACTCAGAAGGAATCTCCGTTAATAAGGCGTTGTACGCCGCACCGCCAACCAACTCTACCCTACCAGCCCTCACAAGCTCTTTAATATCGTCAAGCCACTGCTGGTAGCCATACTTGTCCATTAATTCCAACAAACTTAAGGGCACGCTTAACGTGACCTTGTACTTTTTTTCTTTGATTAGTTTTATGAGGGGTAAATAACACTTAACGGCGGCTTCTCTTAGCGCGTCCTCGCGCTGCCACGGGGGCTGATTAATGTGCAGTGTAAATGCAAGTCTTCTCACGCAGATATTGTAGCAAAAATATCTTAAAAACGTAATACAGCCCAGCCCGGGAGAGAAATTTCTTATACTCCTGCCCACAGTATAAGAAAAACTTAATAAATGATAAATCACTTACTAAGGCTCCCGCCCGGAATGGGCTGCACTACACGGTAATGCTAACAAAACTATATAGGTTTGTCAATATTGATAAAAGTATGGCAAATGGAACTAATATTTTTCGGGAATTTCGCAGAGTTCTCAAGGCCTAGAATACGTAGAAAAAATTAAAAAAACTATATAAGAAACTTCTTTCAAAGATGTTAAGAAAACCCTTGCATTCAATACCGATTTAACGTTACCATAGTAATAGTTTCGTGAGATTTGTATGACTGCCCAAATCGAACAAAAAAGATATTCAATAACTGAAGTTGCGAAGAGACTTCAAATCCACCCCGGAGTTTTAAGACGATGGGAAATCGACCATAAATTAAAGATAAAACGAGATTCCTCAAAAGCCAGACAATATACTGAACAAGACGTCCTAAAGCTAAAGAATATACAGCAGAAGCTTAACTCTCCGGAAACAATCCAAAAACAGATCGTCAAGAAAAATCTACGCGTCCTACTTCCTACGTACAAAAGACAGCAAATTGCTGCCGTTGCGGGCGGCTTGCTAGCCACCGGTTTCGCCTTCTTTTTGGTATCTACATACGTTGACTTTGGCAAAATCAATGACAAAATTCAGGCAGTTCTTGGAACGTCAAGGGAAGAAGAAGCCCGACTTTCGATAAACACGCCCGGTACGTCAGGCTTAAGCCAGCAGGTTGCGGCGGTGTTGGGAGCACGTAATCAGGAAGCAAATTTCGTTTTTAACGTAAATGTCCCCACCAACTTAAATGGCGATGTCACAATTGCCGAAAACCTTTCCGTACCAAACGTTAACGGTGTGACAGGAATTGACATCACAACCCAAACAAGCCTTGAAAGCATTCTTAACGGCAACGGCGATGTAACAGGCCCTCTTAATAATTTGCAGATTG
>CAZGUN010000013.1:0-12144 GCA_964529125.1 uncultured Candidatus Saccharibacteria bacterium | reverse complement strand
TGAAGATTAAGTACCCGGGTAAAGCGGCCTACGATCTCGATAGTCGTGGTCTACATTTTGTTTGCGAAGTAGAACCAGTTACAGAACATCCGGAATACGACCAGGCTGTGGAAGTAATATTATCCAGCAAACCTCACAAACATTTAAAAATGACTCAGTACTATACAATACTTTCCGGAACATTAAATTTGCACCTAGGAAGTGAGCAAATAACACTTAAAGCGGGGGATAAGTACACAGTCCAGCCCGGAATTGTTCATTGGGCGGAAAGTGTAGAAGAGAAAGAATGCTGGTTAGAAATATATTCTAAGCCAGGGTGGATAAAAGAAGATCACATTGCTGTATAAAGTCGTGTTTAACTCAACCCGCCCATTATCTTATCATCTATCTCAATCTCTCCTTTTTGTTCGTTTTCTTTTCTAAGCCTAAAAGATTTTTCTCCTGGAACCAAAATCTCAGCAAAACCCTTTTGCTTTTTTGAGTTTTTAACAATACTTATTAATTCCGAACACTTCTTTTTAAATTCCTCTATACCAACTAATTGATCAGGATCGATAGCGATAAAAAGGTTGCTCCAGTCACCACTACCGTCTGGCGTTGCAAATGTTCCACCAACCAAAGGTCCTGTTAGTATTTCGACCATGAAAGACAGGCCAGAGCTTTTATAATCCTTCGCAAAAGGCAGTATGGCCCCTCCTTTCATCACCTTTTCTGGATCAGTTGTTAGATTCCCGTCACTATCAATCGCGATCCCCTCAGGTAGTTTTTCTCCTAAAGATTTGGCCCTCACTAACCCATACCAGGTGATTGCAGATGTGGCGAAATCAAAAATTAAAGGCTCGTCCATTGTAGGAAAGCCAAAAGCTATTGGGTTGGTACCAAACAAGGGCTCTATTCCTCCATATGGCGAAACTCCACCTGGTGACCCGGCAAACACTAGACCAATTTGACCATTCATTGCGATTTTGTTTGCGTAAAAGCCAATTGCCCCAGAAGATGCGAAAGTATTGTTTGTACCGACAATTGCTAAGCCATTTTCCTTACATTTCTTTATGACCGTATCCGTCGCTATCTGGCACACCAGGGGTGCGGCATTTCCACCACCATCAATTAGAGCTGATAATTTAGTTTCTTTTACTATTTTCGGCGCATATTTTGGCTTAATATTTTGCATTGGCTCACTACCAATAAGCTTCATTACTCCCTGGGTATTTTTGCCCGAGAGTTCCGCGTACATTAGGACTTCGGCCATCCTCTCTGCCTGTTCAGTAGTGTAATAGGAAGATACAAATTTGGTAACCAGTAATTCTTTTAAATCGAAAACTTTAACTTTCATTTTATGGCTTTTTAATCGCAACAACAGATATCTCGACACTTGCTCCAAGGGGAAGCCCTTTAACACAAACTGCTGTGCGTGCTGGGTAGGGTTCTGAGAAATAAGTTCCGTAGACTTCGTTTAGAACAGGGTAGTCAGACATATCTGTAAGGTAAATTGTGGTATTTACCACATCGGATAGCTTCAACCCAGCTTCAGACAGAATTTTCTCAACATTCTTCATGCACTGATGAACTTTCTCCTCAGTTGTTTCTCCAACTAACTCCAATTTTTCATTTATGTGAATTTGTCCTGCAGCAAAAACCAAACCATCAGCTTCTCTAAATCTTGAAAATGGAACTGCCATACCCTGATTATAGCAAAGTGGCGGAGGGGGTGGGATTCGAACCCACGTACCCTTGCGAGCGCATAGTTTTCGAGACTAGCCAGATAGACCACTCCTGCACCCCTCCACACCAACTTCAGGTGGTATTATAGCCTAGTATGTCGGCCTTTACAGACAAAGTTATCGAAATAACAAACCTTATTCCAAAAGGAAAAGTTGTAAGTTACGGCCAGGTTGCCTTAATGGCAGGAGTCCCTCGAGGAGCTAGGCAAGTAGGCTGGATCTTGCATCAATTTGGCGATAAGACGCCTTGGTGGCGGGTAATAAATAACGCAGGAAGAATTAGCACGAAATGTTTGGAGCACGACGCGAACATGCAAAAGGAGTTTTTAGAAAAAGAGGGTGTGCAAGTTACGCAAAAGCTAAACATTGATATAGAAAATTATCGCTGGAGACCTTCACATGAAACCTTGGACGAGCTTGCTCTAGACGATCAGTATGTTTTTGAACTGCAGGAAAAATTTTGATTCTAGAGAACCTTTTGGTGGACCGTGTGGGAATCGAACCCACGACCTCTACAATGCGAATGTAGCGCTCTACCAACTGAGCTAACGGCCCTTATACTGGTCTTACGCGCCTGATTATAGACCAAAATAATTCATCTTGCCCGGGTGGGTATGACCTAGCTCTTTTCGCTTTTGCAGATACTTAACGTGCTTTTTCTTTTCTTTATCAAAGTGCGCCACATTAAACCCAAACTCTTCAACCATTTCAGAAATAACCCGCCCACCAATAAAATGCGGCAGAATCACATAATCTGCTCCCGCTTCATAAAGCTTTAGGGCATCATTAATACTGTACGAAACCACAACAACAATTACGCCCGGGTTATGTTTTATAACGCCTAAAAGAAACATACCTGCTTCAAAATCTGGAATTGTCGAAATAATAAGTTTTGCCTCAACTACATTTACTTCTTCCAAGAATTCAATATCTTCAACGTCTCCATATCTGCAATTCAACCCCTCATCAGTTAACTGCTTTATAAGATTGGGGTCGTAATCCACACACAAAAACCCCTGCCCTAAGTTTTTAAACGCTTCTACAAAATCGTACCCAACCCTGCTACAGCCAAACAAAATTACATCGTACGAACCTAAAATATCAAATTCCTTCTTGGTACTTTTTCTTTCGAATACTCCGATAAAACCTTTCATAGCTGAGTAAATCCTATCGGCGTAAATTATCATGTAGGAGGCCCCGGCAATTGTTACTAAACTTACCAAAGTTACCAGTGACAAAATAACATTATCAACGTGTCCTATTTCCAAACCTAGCAAAATTAAAATTAAAGAAAACTCACTAATCTGAGCAACGGTAAGGCCCGCCATAAAACTTGTCCGTTTGTTGTAACCCAAAAGTTCCATGAGGATTAAGACAATCAACGGATTTCCTATTAGTACAAACAGTGAAAAGGTTAAAACTTGTGGAAGCAAAGGCAAAATATCGGAAACCACAAGCCTTGCCCCCAGCAAAACAAAAAACATGATCAAAAAGAAATCCCGCAAAGGCTTGAGTTTTGAACCAATTTCCCGGCTGTATGGGCTTGCCGAAAGGGCAATTCCCGCTAGCAATGCCCCTATTTCAAGTGAAAAACCAATGTAGTTAAATAAAATCGCAAGCCCCAGCCCCCAGCCAATAGAAAATAAAAACAAAAGCTCTCCGGAAGTTGCAAGGAAATTGCCTAGCTTTGGAAGAAGTTTTGCGCTTACAAAAGTGAGAATCGCAAGCAAAAGTAGACCCTTAAGAAAAACAAGTCCTAATGAATCAAAGGCAACCGGAGATTTTGCAAAAGTCGAAACCACCAAAAAGATTAGCGTGGCTACCAAGTCCTGAACTAATAAAAAGCCAATGGAGATTCTTCCGTAGAGTTTTTCCGTATCACCCCTCTCGGTAAGAAGTTTGAGAACAATTATGGTGCTGCTGAGAGTTAGTGCAACGGCGATGTAAAACGCGGGTATTGTTTCGTAGCCAAAAAGTGTCGCGATTAGAAAGCCGAAAATTGTTGTAAAAACTATTTGCCCAAGGCCTGTGACTAAAGAAACCTTCCCAACATCGCGAATGACTTTGGGGCTAAGCCCAAGACCTACAATAAACAAAAGTATAGCGATACCAAGTTTTGAAAACGCCTCAACGGTTTCTAGAGAGCGCAGAAGATTAAAGACAGTGGGACCAACGAGAATTCCCGTAATAATATGACCGAGGATTAGCGGTTGTTTGAGAACACGCATTAAAACGGAAAGAGCCGTAGCAATAAGAAGTATTACGCTGACTTCAACAAATAGATTTTCCATAGGCAGATGTATGAATTTTAGCAGGAATAGTAGATGGTGGGATTACTTAGTCTTATTGGGCTAGGTCTTTGGTGTAGAAGATACTTATTACCTTAGTTACTATCCACGAAAAGAAAATATAAAACAGAATTGCTACAAGTGCCGTCCAGTCAAAAACCGCTCCCGCAGCCTCACCTGTTGGAAATATGAACCTAAAGGGCGCCATAAGCATATTTGTAAAAGAGTAGATGAAGTTTACGATTGGGCTTGCTGGATTTGCTCCAAATAGCCTAAACGCGAACCTAATTGCAATCAAGCCTTCAATTATTCCAAATATTAAATAAACGACTTGAAAGTGCGCGGCGTATTCTGCGGTCTTTTTGGTGGTGGGACTTGGTTCTCTTGGCCCCGTACTGTCTGTGCTGGTGGTTATTACTTCTTTTTCGATAATTTGATCGGCCATTAGGTAAAGTATAGGCCTGGGGAAAGGTAGATGCAACTGTTGATAGGGTGGCGTGCCTGAAGGGACTCGAACCCCCGACCCCCACGTCCGCAACGTGGTACTCTATCCACTGAGCTACAGGCACAAAACATGCCGATTATGGCGACTACTTAGTTGGTTTGCAACTCACAGTATTAAAAAATTACTAAAGGGGAATTTGCCGAAAAAACAAGAAATAGAATTATGAATAGAGCTAGAGTAATAACAATTTTCCAAAAAGCAATATGCCCCTGCTTTTGAATGATTGATTTACTTGCAAAAAACATAACGGAAAAAGCAACCCCTGAAACAAGAAACAGCCTCCAGGTTTCTAATGGTCCCTCATAAAAAATGCTGGCCACCAAGTTTAAAAGATCGCGGGAAATAGGAATTAGAGCTAAAAGACCACCAATGAAAAAACTAAACAGGAAATAAACCATCCGACGTTTAATTATTAACTGAAATTTTATCCGCGGCCGCTTCGTACACCTTGTCGGCGAAGGTCTTTGGTGCTTCGGGAAGGAAAGTGAGATATCTTCCAACCGACTCTTTCACTTTCTCCATATCCCCGGGATTGAGCAGCAAAAACAATCTGCCAGGAAGCCTATCTATTGTGTCAACACATAGCACATCAGTACCATCGGTATTTACAAAATGAAAACTTTTAAGCTCTGTCCAGTCGTAAAACTGACCTGAGTAATCTATTCCGTGGGTAGTGATTGTATGGTGAACGGCACGGGCCGGGCTTGCGGATAAAATATATCGCAGGAAAATAATGCTGGCGATTACCGCAATCATTAAGAATTCGCCCATGGCCACAAGCAAAAGGGCTATTACCGCGCCTATTATTAAAAGCGTTCTATTCATTTTTGGATTGCCTTTTATTGAGTAGTGGGTTCGGGTTACTGTTTCCCACGAAAGCAAAACTTTCTTATCTTCCCTGGTTTCAGGGTTAGAGGCGGGACCTGAGGGACGAATAGGATCGCTTGCGCGGGTGTTGGTAAATCCTAAAAGATTGGTTACGTCAGACAGCTGTATAGCCATTACAAAAATGATAGCACAATTTTTGTGGCGGAGGGGGTGGGATTCGAACCCACGCGTCACTTGCGCGACAGAGGATTAGCAATCCTCCGCATTAGGCCACTCTGCCACCCCTCCAGGCGCCGGAATTATACCACTATAGCACCCGTGAGAGCGTGAAACACCTGACTTCCTTTGCTCCTGCCCCATATAACACGTCAGAAGCTTCAAGCAGAGTTGAGCCTGTGGTGCAAATATCATCAACCAGCAAGAAGTTGCGATCCTTCACCGCCTCAGCATTTACCGCAAGCGGGTTAACTATAAAAGCGCCTTTCATGTTCGCGAGTCTTTCTTTCCGACCAAACTCAGCCTGCGCAACCGTATCCTTCTTTCTAATTAAAATAGAATCTACTACCTTCAGGCCCAAGTTCTTGGAAATTTCATCGCAAATAAACCTTGCCTGATTAAATCCGCGCTTCTTAAGTTTCTCGCGGCTTAGAGGAATTGGAGCGAGAAGAAAGTCCGAAAGATAATAGCCAGTATTTAAAGCATATTTAACAGCGTAAAAACTTAGGTCTTTGAGTGAGCCGTACTCAAAGGGAGGGTACTTTGACTTCATAATGCATTTGCGAACTTTCTCATCGTATTCGAAGCACGAAAATAGTTCTGTGGGAACGACAAGTCCGCTGCCACGAGTATTTAAACACTGTGCGTGAGTTTTGCCACCAATCGCAGGTTCTTGGCACACCACGCAAACAGGCTCGTTTATCGCCTTGCATTCATAAGCACATTTATAGCAAACCATATCGCCAGTACGGCTACAAAAGATACAAAAAGAGGGAAAAACTGTTTTTATTAAGTTCTCCATAGGTTATCCACAATTCTATTCTTCTCGCTGTTGCGGGCTTTATACATCCGGCTTCCCATAGTTATTCAGCGCCCTACCCTGTAGTTATATTAGCCAGTCTTTGGGAAATTCAAATAAGCAAAACTCTAAGATTGTTGGGAAATACAAAAAACAGCGTGGATTTCACGCTGTTTTGTTTTGCACAACAAGGTAATTTATCGGCTCTTGTCGATTTCGATGTCGATGGGAAGAAGAATCTCAACACCATCAACATAGGCCAGCCCAGGAAGGTTGACGTGTACTCGTGGCCTACCTTCACGCCCAGGAATGGGTGATGGATTACCACTCCACTCATTGTTGCACAGGCCCTTAGAGTATCGGAAAGCAAAACAACCTGACTCACCATCGGAAGAACATTAATTACGGTGCCGTCTCCGCCTTCCGGAACTTCCTTGAGGGTTTCGCCCAGAAGCACAAAGTCAAGATCTATGCCTTCGTACCCTTGTTTTTTGGACGACTGCACACTCTGGCCCGGTTTTAACAAAACGAGGTATCTTGCACCTGTCCTGCCACCCTTGAGAACTTTTACAGCTTTGCTGCCTACGGACAAACTCATTTTTTTCTTCCTCCAATCTCCCAGATTAGGGCTAAGATGTGCGTAGTATATCAAATTTTTATAGGATTAAAATGAAGAGGAGTATAGACTCTTTGGTGGAGATGGCGGGAATCGAACCCGCGTCTTGAAGATCAGAAATACAGAAGTGTACAAGCTTTAGCTAACTTTATTTCTGAAGGTAAGGTAGTTAACGAACCCTAAACCCTTCATAGACTCTTTGTTTGGTTTTGTTGTCCCTCGGAAATCTTGGTCGAATCAACTCCAAAACTCCTCATCCCGGTTGTATAAGACTTTTTAATCTTCTCCGGGCGGAAGATCAAAAGTCCCGCAGACCGACCTAAGTTAGGCTGCGACAGTGGCCATTGCTGGCACACCTACTAATTCGTTTGAATCAGCATTTATGTTTTTGCTGGCGTTTTACGAGAATCCGGCAATCTCGGCTTGCTCCCATATCCTAAATCCCCAATCAAATCCAGGACATCCCCACGCTATGGAACTAAAAATCGCGTTTAAACTCTTTTGCTTCCAGCTCCATGTCTTTTTTCATTTGCCGTTCTTTTTCAGTTTGTTTTTTTCCAAACTGTTTTTTACCTTTTACCACGGCAAGCTCCAATTTTACCATGTTATTTTTTAGGATCAAGGCAAGCGGGACGGCCGTTTTTCCCTTTTCCTCAAGCTCTTTTTTAAGTTTTTGAATTTCGCGTTTATTTAATAAAAGCTTGCGGGGTTTACGCGTGTCTTGTTCGCCAATGTCCTGACTTTGTCGAGAATAAGACCCGATATGCAAATTTTCAACAAAAACGCTTGTTCCACGAATAGTAATATATGAGCCATCAAAATTGGCCTTTTTCTCACGCAAGGCCTTTACTTCGTAGCCTTTTAAGACTATTCCTGCGATAAATTTTTCAATTATTTCATAGTCGTAATAAGCACGACGGTTTTTAGCTAACAACATGTGGGGATTATAGTGCGACTTCGTAAACTTTGCTTCCGCTTAGCACAAAAAGGGTGGTTTCGTCTCTTGAAACTCCAATGCTTCGAATGTTGTTCCAAGCATCTCCATTGGCAACAAACTGTTTAACCAAGTTCCCTGTTTCGTCTAAAACCACGACCCTATTGTTTCCGCTGTCGGCAACGTAAATGTTTACCAAATCCACATCTTTCACAACTTTGGTTGGGTTTAGAAAAGGCTTATCCATTCCCACTATCTCAAACGAAACCTGCTCCCCTGTGTAAAACTTCAAAAGTGATCCGTCTGACTTCAAAACATAAATATTTCCATCAATTGCTACAGAAACCGCACCCTGCAAAACAGGTGATTGCGCCCACACACTTTCATCCAAAACATCCGTTGATTTTTCATACTTGTTCAAAGTATCGCCCACAACCGCGTATACAAAAGCCAGATACGGATGCGAAGGCCCAAGGTCAGTCTGGGCGTAGCTTTCCAATACTTCCGCTGGTTCATCTTCCGAACAAACTTTATAACCCTCGTTGTCCACAAATGCTAAATCTCCACCCCAGTAAGTGACAGATTTGATTCCCGGAAACGCCAGCTCTTCCTCAACAAATTTTGGTGTTGTGGTGCTTGAGGTAAAAACTTTTCCGGAACTTTGATCGACCACAATAACCGAGCTGTCTAAGACAGTGATGTCGGTGGGGGAAGCTGCTGCGTCAACAATCTTTATATCGTAAAAGGCTTCGGGATCAACTCTCGAAATCTTAAATTCTTCGTCTTTTGAAACATCAGGCTCCGTAACTCCTAAAACGCTTTCTGTAGTTTCCGTGCTTTCCGAAACCTGGGCCTCCCGAGCCGCCCTATTCCTGCCTCGAACCGTCCAGATAATCGATCCTCCCAGCAAGATTAAGATAGCGAAAACAGCCAGGTACGCGGGCTTAACCTTAAACGAGCGGGTGGAACGAAGGGTTATTTTTGGAAGTTCGGCAGGAACTTTTCTTGCGATACTTAAAGTTGGCTCGGGCCGCACACTTGGCGATGAACCCCTCTCCTCTGAAATTGAGCTCATAGCTTCGTCAAATTTAATTAACAAAGCTGAGGCTCTTTCCGGCAAATCACTCACCGAAAAGGAAATGTTACCGGTAACTAAGTCGTTAGGGTTGTATTTTTCAATAAAGGATTGGGTGCCGATAATAACTACGTCATCGCCTCTAACAACACCCGACGCCTCTGAAAAGTTCCCCTCGGTTGCGGAATTTACAGATTTAACAACACCCTCTCGAACCAAAAAGCTTCCGCCTTTTCCAAACTGAACCATGTATAAAACATTTCCCCAAAGAGCCGCGGCTATAATATTAAAATCTAAAGTACTTAGTTCAGTAACTTTATCTTTAACTGCAACTATTGATTTTTCTAAGGATTGGATTGGGGAGACTATTTCGGAAGTGTAATAAGAATCATGTAAAACGTCATGAACAATTTTGGTAACAAGAAGTGGATCTAAAGAAGTGTTGCTCGAAACATCAAATGCCGCGTAAAGAGTTCCTTTCTTTTCTGAACCTACCACATCGTCAGCCTCAATTGTAAGTGTGGAAGAAAACTGCTTCGCAAGCTCGGGTAGGGGCTTTGAAAGTTTTTGGACTCTTGTTGTAAGGTTCATAAAATAATTAAAGTCAATACAAATAGCCCAAGTACGGCAAAAAAGTGCGTTTTTGAAAAAAGGTTGAGCAAAAGACCAGCGCCAGTTTGAAAAGTCTTATTCATTAAAGATGTTTGCCTAACAACAATAAATGCAAAAATTGCGTAAAGGCCTTCCGCAACTAAAATTGTTAGTTTCACCAACGATAAGAATTCTGAAGGGTTTATTAAATTAGAGAAGTTTACAAAGTTGATCATTGTTTTAATCGTCGTGGTTTGGCCCAAGCCTTCTGTGAGCACCCGCCGACAAATCAGATACTATATCGTGAACCTTGGTTGGGGTTGGGATATTTTCAAAATCCAACTCTCTGTGTTCACCAGCCGTTTGAATATGCAAAGTTCCGTAATTGAAAATCACTTGAAGTGCGCCACTGATCTGGTGTGTTAAGTCTTCAACGTTTGAAAGTAGCGCGTCTGAAAATCGTCTGTGGATTAATCCCTCGAAATCAATGTCCACAAGTCGTTTATTTGTTACAAGATAAACGGTGAAGTACCAGCCTAAAAATGAGGTGAAAAGATATCCAAAAGAAAAAACGTACCAGAAAGTTCCGATTATAAATTTGTACGAAAGGGGAAGTGCCGAAAAAGTGGTTATTTGATTGAGTCTTAAAAGTATTGGTAAGAAAATCGGAGCGAGAAGTAGAAAAATAGAAAATAGAATCCACGGAGTATTTGTGATTGGATGTTGGCGTAAAACAAGAATAATTTTCTCATCCTTATCTTCACCTTCAAAACCAACTTTTTCCGGCTCGCGAAGAAATGAGCTATACAGTATTTTCATCATTACCGGGATTATAACACTTGGTGCTGTTTCCTACAGGTTAGAATTTGTCTAATTTTCCATCTCTATATCAAAAAGCCTGCTTCTTAGAGAAACGTAACCTGGCGCTCTTAAGTTAAACACGGTCTTAAAGTCCTCTCCACTAATGTTTACCGACCCGTTGTCCGTTCCGAAGTGAACAGTTGCGGTACGGCCGTTATTGCCTATATCAACAGACACGCTGTTTACACTGCTGTAAGAATCTCCGTGATCAGCTGCCTTATCCTTCATCTCATCGTTAGAGTAAGGGTCACCTCCCCAACAATCTGTGGTAACGGGTGAAATGTGCTCCCTTTCATCTCCCGAGCCTTCAGACCATACGACCCAGGAGTTTAAAATATCTGCCATTTCTTCTTCATCTAGCCAAGGGGTTGAACGGCCACACGTGCTTGAACCATCGTTATAACTTTGTGTGTACCAGGCTTTGTAAAACCACGGGGAGTTGCCTTTTTTCTCATAGGCATCCCCTGGCCAATCACCATCAGCATCCCAACCTGATTGGTTAAGATACCCTCCGGTTGTAGAAGAGTATTGCGAAGTTTCAGGACCGTCTAAAATCATGTTTTCTGTATCATCCACCGCTTCCCTCCACCTGTCCGGTGGGTTATTGGATTTACTCTCTAAGAAAACTTGGCAGCTTTGGGTCGTACATATTGTCTTATCGTCTTTTGCAAATCCGTAAGCATAGCTTCTTGCCGCAATTGCCTGAGCTTTAAGTGCGTCCATGTGCCAATCGCTTGGCATTTCGGCAATACCATACAAATACTCCTGAAAATCCATGTCTCCGTAACCCTCAACACTTATTTCATCTGGGAAATCGTCGTCTTCATTAACACCAGTTTCATAGTAGTGCTCTAAAATTTCTTCATAATCCTGACCTTCCTCTGCACGTCCTCTTGCGCCGTACTGACTCATTCCATTGTAATGTGTGTAAGCCCCATAACTCATTGCCGCAAATGCTGGGCTGAAGGGAGGATCTGGCAGTTCGTATTCTCCTGCTTCATATCCGCTAACAACGCCCTCTCCTCCCTTAGCCGCCAGTATCGCTTGTTGTTTTGCACTAAGATCAGCAATCTTATCTTCTAGGGAAGATATCTCTTGGTTTAGCTCATTTTTTTCTGCTTCAGCCTGAGCTTTTTTTGTATCAATATCCACTTTTAATGAAACGAGGCTTTGCTGTGCTGTTTCAAGTTGGGCTTTCAAACCTTCCGCTTCTGCCTTATCTTTTTCGAAAATTAGAATTTCGAAATGGAGCCTTTTTATAATATTTACAGCCTCCTCAGTAACAGATTTATCGTAAGCATAAATTAAAGACGAGAATCTAAATCCGTTTAAGTCTGGGGTTTGTAAAATAAAAAACTCAAGAGATGAAAGTTTCCCTGACTGGTAATAAGCACGCACAACAGAATTCCTTAAAAGAACACTATCTTTTAACTGAATTCTTCTTGCTTCTAAATTTTTATTTATTTCATCAAGATCAGCGCGTACACCATTAATATCTACTTGAAGATCATCTATTTGGGTTTGTGTTACTGATAGGTCTGATAGATACTGGTTTATACTGCTAACAACCTTATCAAGACTCCCTTTTGCAGACGCGTAGGCCTCGCTGTAATCTGATAAACACTCTTCGATCTCATCTTCCTCCGTTACATCATCACAATCTTCAGCAGCAAAGATTACAGGTACAAATAGCGCAAACGTTATGAC
>CAZGUN010000012.1:0-12711 GCA_964529125.1 uncultured Candidatus Saccharibacteria bacterium | reverse complement strand
AAGGAATCCTGAAATTGCCTTCGAAAAACTTGAAAAGGTGGAAAAGGATCTGAAAGGAATTGGAAGAATTGAGGATAGGGTAAAAAAGATGGGAAACCGCGTCATGGCGACGTTTATAAGAGGTTAAAATGCCAAAAATAAAAACAAAAAGAACAGCAGTAAAAAGAATGAAAATAACAAAGGGCGGAAAAATCTTAACCAAACAGGTCCGAACAGGGCACCTGAAAAGTAAGTGGTCAACTAATAAACGCTTTAGAAAAAATACGGGCGCCCAAGTTTTTACGACTGGGTACAAAAGGATACTTAAGAGCCTGCTTGGAAAAAGCGGTAAGGGAATTAAGATTTAAATATGCCAAGAGTTAAAGGCGGCCCAAGAGGCCATCAAAGACATAAAAAAATATTAGACAAAGCCAAAGGCTATAGAGGTAGTAGAAATAGGCTTTATAAAAGAGCTGCGGACGCTGTAAAAAGAGCAGGCGAGCATGCATTTGCCGGAAGAAAGCAAAGAAAAAGACAAATGAGAAGTTTATGGATTGTAAGATTAAACGGCGCGCTAAGTTCGTATGGCGTGAAGTACAGCAGGTTTATAAAAGGCCTTAAGGACGCTGACATCGGCTTAAACAGAAAAATTCTTTCGGACATGGCAATTCGCGATCCTAAGGCTTTTGAACAGATAGTAGAGAAGGTTAAAAAGACCTTTAAATAACACTTCAAATAAGCACGAATTCCCTATAAAATTAAACAGATGAACATAGACGAGCTGATTGAGGAAAATAAACAAAGCTTTGAGAAGGATCTGCAACAGGCCACAAACATGGGCGCAGCGTCAATAAACGATGTGTATCTTAAGTACTACTCAAAGACTAGCGGTGCCACGATAGCCTTAGTTCAAAACCTAGCCATCCTACCACTTGAAGACAAAAAAGAATATGGACCAAAGTTAAACGCGCTTAAGGAAGAGCAGCTAAGGCTTATTGAGGAGGCCAAGGAGCAGGCGGGGGATATGGAAATAAATAATGCAGGAGTTGATCTAACCCTCCCTTTGCCCGCGCAAGACTCAGGCTACTTACACCCAACCACCCAGGTAATTCGCGAACTAAACAGCTTTTTTAGATACCTTGGCTTCTCAGTTTATGAAGGACCGGAAATTGAAACGGCCGAGTACAACTTTAGAAAATTAAACTTGCCAGAAGATCACCCAGCAACTGATCAGCAGGAAAGTTTGTTTATTATGCAACCAGACATTTTGCTGCGCACTCATACTTCGTCTGTTGAAGCCCGCGCGCTTACTAACCTTAAGCCGCCAATTAGGCTTGTGGTTCCGGGAAAATGTTATCGGAACGAAACTTTAAGCAAAACCAACTCATCCTTTTTTTATCAGTACCAGGGCGTTGTTGTTGATAAGGGAATTACTTTGAAGCATCTAAAAGCAACTTTAGAGCAAGCTCATAAATTTTTATTCGGCGAAGATACCGTTTTAAGATTCCGCTACAAATATTACCCCGAGGTTTCTCCGGGGATGGGAGTTGATATGAAATGTAAGTTTTGCGACGGCGCGGGTTGCGAAGTGTGTAAAGGCCGCGGCTGGCTTGAAATGCTTGGGAGTGGAATGATTCATTACAACACTTTGAAAATGTGCGGAATTGATCCGGAGGAATACACCGGTTTTGCCTTTGGTATGGGCTTAGATAGGCAGGTTATGCAAAAATTTGCTGTTAGCGATATTAGAAAGTTATATGGTGGAGGAGTTGTTTATACTTAGGGTTTAGGGAACAAACAAAAATCCGCCTTGCGGCGGACTTTGCGTTTCCTAAGGTTTGCACCAAAAATTCCTTGACTGTGCAAACTATACAAAAGGGGTGTTCGAATGTCAATTGGTGGACCGGACGGGAATTGAACCCGCATAGAAAACTGTCAAGGAATCCCTGGTTGCCAAACCCCGACCCACTAAGCGAAACATAGCTTGATAATTTAGGGAGTTAAATGGGGTAGACTCTAATTAAATTAGAATGTTGGAAAGCGAAACAAAAAAATGATCGTACCGATTGAATGGCTAAAAGAATACGTTAATATAAAAAAGTCTCCGAAAGAGATTGCGGCTTCTTTTACAGCACTTGGTTTAATGCTGGACCGCCCAATTGAAAACAACGTTTTGGATCTGGAACACCGCATGGATCGTTCTGATTGGCTTTCAATTGTGGGCTGTGCGCGGGACTTGGCGGCGATGGAGGAGCTACTTTTGAAGTTGCCGGAGGGATTGGTGCCAGAATCAACAGGGGGCGGGGGAGTGGAAATAAAAGTTGAGGCAGACGATTTGGTTCACAGATTTAATACACGAGTTTTCCGAGGTGTAAAGGTTGCAGAGTCTCCAAAATGGCTTCGTGAAAGACTTGAAGCGTACGGTCTTCCTTCGAAAAATAACATTGTTGATATTACAAACTACGTGATGGTTGAGCTTGGGCAGCCACTGCACGCTCAGGATCTGGCAAAGTTTAGCAAGCAAGAAATTGTATTACGCCGGGCAAAGACCGGTGAAGAAATAACGACATTGCTAGGCGAAACAGTAAAGCTTGATAATGAGACTTTAGTTTTGGCCGAAGGAAAAAATATTATTGGAATCGGCGCAATTGTTGGAGGGAGCGCCACCGCAATTGACCAAAACACTACCGACATAATTTTAGATGCGGGAAATTACAACCAGTCAAATGTTCGCAAAACTTCACGGAGACTTAACATTAGAAACGAAACTGTTTTAAGAACCGAGAAATTCCTGCACCCACACCTAACCCAAGTTGCCATAGAACGTGCTACAAAACTAATTTTGGAACTTGCGGGCGGGCAGTACTTTGAAAACACTGATTATTATCCAAAAGAGATGCCACTAACCAAAATGGAATTAAGATATTCAAGAATTGAGAAGGTGGGCGGGGTTTTTGTTGAACCGCAAACCATTAGAAACATTTTGGAGTCTCTTGGGTACAAAGTCTTAAATACCATCCCTGACGGGCTAAAACTTGAGGTTCCGTACTTTAGAACCGATGTTCAGGTGGAAGACGATATTGTTTCTGACATTTTAAGAATTAGTAACTACGAAAATATTCCACTTGAAGCAATAAGTGCCGCGCCTCCCAAAGAGGTAACTCCGGAAATTTACAATTTTGAAGAAAAGTGCCGCGACACTTTGGTTGCACTTGGAATGCATGAGCATATTACAAACCCACTTGTGAAGTTTGATGAAAATGACACAGGTACCGGGCAGATTCGGCTGGAAAATTCTCTAAACTCTGAACAAGATGCGCTGCGAACTTCCATTTACAAAACATTAAAACCTGTTTTGGCAATTTATAGAAAGCATAAGATTGGCGGCGCAAAACTTTTTGAAGTAGGGCTAACTTACTACAAAACCAGCAAGCGCTACGAAGACATAAAAGAGGTACGAACCATAGAAGCCGTGATTTCAACTGAAAATGGCGTATTGGAGACCAGTAACGCTGTTAAGGGGATTTTGGCCGCATTTTTTAAAAACCTTGGCATTAATAACGTAAGATACGAAAAATCTGAAGTGGCCGGGGTAAACGCGGCGGTAATATTTCAGGGCAAACTTGCGCTGGGTGAAGTACGTCTTGATTCCTTTACTTTATTTTCGGAAAACTTGCTCAAGGCAGAAAAATCGCAATTAAGAGTTCGCGACACGTTAATGCACAAAACTACTGAGGATATAACTTTGGAAGTTGATGCAAACAAGGCGCTAGGGCCAATGTTGGCAAAAATTAAAAGCTCAAATGAAAAAATTGCTGATGTGTTTGTTGCGGATGAGTTTGTGAAGGGAAATAAAAAAGCGGTTACCATTCGTCTAACCTTAGAGAGCCAAAGCGAGATAGGTAGAAGTGAGATTGAGGAAATAAAAAAAGCAATAAAAATATGAGACTTTTCTTGGCGTCAGAAGCTAAACATCCCGAATCTATGGAAAAACTTGATAGTTATGTGGGGGGCTTGAAAGGCAAGAAGATTGGGTATATTCCTACCGCATCAAATGGCGAAGCAGGAGAAAACGGGGAGCTACCTTGGGGAAAATGGGAAAAAGGAGACTCGTGGCAAGTTGTTAATTCCATCGGTGCTGAGGTCGAACTAATACTCTTAGAAGATTGCTTGGGCGGTAAGTTTCCTGATTGCTTGATAGATAAAGATATTATTTGGGTAGCAGGAGGGGTCTGCGGGTATTTAATGTACTGGATTAGAAGAACAGAATTAGATAGGCATTTACCGGGATTGCTGAAAGATAATAAAAGAGTATACGTCGGCTCCAGCGCAGGAAGTATGATAACTGGGCCCAACTTGGACATTGTGGACTGGTACATAGGGGAAGATGAAATTGGTGCCTCTATAATTCCTGCACTAAGTTGGGTTGACTTTGATATTTACCCCCACTACGAAGACCATCTTTACGATGAAATTAAACAGAAATATCAAGGAAATAAGCTGTATCTTCTGAAAAATGGCGAGGCAATTGTTGTAGAGGATGGAAAAGTAAAAATACTAGGGGAAGAGAGGATTGTCTCCACTACAAAACCGTGAGCCTTATTGAGTGGTCGCCTTTGCCACCATCGTCATCTTCAGCCTCCGCCCTAAACTCATGTGAACCTGTCTGGCTACCGTCAAAAGTAAAATTATAGCCGTAGGGGTGGGATTCATCTTTTGTCACTTCGTTACCATCCAAAAACACGCGGACATTCTCAATATCTCTCACCGTGGAAACCTCAACTTTAAGCCTAAAATTGCGCGGAACTGTTTGGCCGTCCTTAACGCCAACGATGCGAACAGTAGGATCACCTTCTTCAGCGTCATCCCCATCGTAACTTAACCCTGACTGCATCATTGGAGGGAAATACTCATCTTTATCACTGAAATTTTCGCTAACCCACGCATCAACATCGGTTTGCCACTCAAGCATTTCGGCCTGAATTCCAATGTAGTTGTTCTCTTCCGTATCGTCAGCGTCTTTACAATCTTTGTTAGCAATTTTTCCATCGGCCTTGCAAACTTCTAGGGTCATGTACCAGTCGCTAACCGAGGTAGGTTCAGTTCCAACAATAAACCACTCGGTTTTTTTATCAAATTCTTCGTAAGGAAGCATTCCGGTTAGAGAATCTACCTCAAATTTCTTGACATTTTCGGGCGCAACAAAATCGTTTGGTTTTTTATCTTTTATGGCCTCAAGCATAGCTCTACGCCAAATAGGGGTTGCACCCGAAACACCTGAAGCAACAGCGTACATTGGATCGTTATTATTATTCCCAACCCACACACCAACGGCCATTTCTTTTGTGAAACCTAATGCGTAGTTATCGCGCTTATCATCAGTGGTACCGGTCTTAACAGCTACATCCTGGCCTCCAACGTAAAGCAGGCTTCCGGCGCCGAAAATATCAGATCTGGCTCCGTCGTCAGACAAAATATCAGAAATTAAAAAGGCCACTTCTTCACTTACGGCTTTTTCGCCACCGGTGTCGCGCCAGCTATATAAAATAGTGCCGCTTGCATCTTTTACTTCCAAGATCGGGTTTGGCTGCCTGTAAACCCCACCCGCGCCGAAAGTTGCAAACGCGCCTGTCATTTCCAAAAGTTTAGTTTCTCCGCCCCCCAAAGTAATTGCAGGTCCGTACCTTTGTGGATCTTCAAAAGTGGTAATTCCAAGTTTTTGCGCAGTTTTAATCATTTGATCAACACCCACAATTGACACAACCTTAACCGCCGGAATGTTTAATGAATTGCCTAAAGATTTTCGAAGTGACATTGGCCCTCTAAACTGCCCATCGTAGTTTGCGGGTATATAATCTTTTCCACCGTCAGCACCTCTAAAAATGGTTGGGACGTCTACAAGCGGGTAGGCGGCAGTATAACCTTGGGAAAGCATTGTGGCGTAAGTAATAGGCTTTATAGACGAACCTGGCTGGCGCTTCGCCACCGTTACGTTTAGGTTTGGCTCAAAAAGACAGCTGTTTTCACCTGTAATACCCGAAATACAGCCTTCGGGAAAAGAATCGGCAAAATAATCTTTTGAACCAACCATCGCCAGAATTTGGCCGGTTTGTGGGTCAATGGCAACTGCGGCGCCATTATTAACATTTACTGAAGCGGCATCCTCAACTTCCTCTTTTACGATTTGCTGTAAAGATTCCTGAAGTTCTAAGTCAAGAGTTGTGGTAACTTGCAAGCCTGCTTGTTCAACAAATTCTTCACCATATCTTTTTGCCAACTCTTCCTTAACGAAAAATACAAAGTGCGGGGCTTTAAACGAAACCGCCGCCGGCTCAAACTTAAGTTCTTCTGCAAGCGCCGCCTGATATTCTTCGTCGCTTAGGTAGTGGCGTTTTCCATCGTTGTCTGTCCAGCCACGCTCGTTCATCAAATATAAAACGTAATTCTTTCTCTCAAGTCCAACCGCAGGATCAGAACTATACGGCGAATACTTAGTAGGGCTTTGGGGAAGTCCTGCCAAAAACGCGCCCTCGGCCGTGCTTAGTTCAGAAGGGTTTTTATTAAAATATGCTTTGGAAGCGGTAAGTGCGCCGTAACTTTGCCCGCCGTACGGAGTTTCATTTAAGTACATCTGCAAAATTTCATCTTTTTTGTAACGGCCCTCAAGCTGTAAAGATAAAACAAGCTCTTTTAACTTTCTGGTAACGGTTCGGTCTTGAGTAAGAAGGGCATTTTTCACAACCTGCTGAGTTAATGTTGAGCCTCCCTGCAAACCTTGACCTGTAAAAGTATTCCACAAAGCGCGAACCATACCGCGGATAGAAACGCCCTTGTGAAGATAAAAGTTCGAATCCTCAACCGCTAACGTTGCGTGCACAAGGTGTGGTGAAATATCTTTTAACTCAATTAAGCTTCGGTTTTTTTCACCGTAAACTTCGTAGATAGGCTCGCCGTTTCTATCTAAAAGTTTGGTAGAAAGTTCCTCACCACGAGTTAGTAAGCGGTTGGGGTTTGGAAGATCGTGGGAAAAGATCGCAAGAACTATAAAGGTTAAAACTATTCCAACAAGGAGGGCGCCCAGAGCGAAAGAGGAAAGGTAGGTAAGAAGTAGGAGCATTTTCTTTCTGTCGGTTCGGGCAGCTAAAACTAATTTTTTTGCTTTGGCGAAGTGCCGCTTTGCCTTTGCGGTGTTTAAGGGGAATCTCGAGTTGAAGTAGTTGACTCTTCTCATAGGCTTTTGTACTTGAGTATTATAGCGCATAGCTGGCGGAATGGCATGCTAGTGGCACTTGGAGCATTTTGGGCTTGATTACTATAAGATGTTGTTATATAATATGGGTCAAGTCTTATCCAACATCCTAGGAGGAAGATATGAATATCGCTTTAGCTAATGGGCGTACCGCCCAAACTCGCGGTACCGGCGCGACACCCAGTAAAACCATCTGGATCGCCGAGTATGGCGGGTGGTTGTTTGGTATCCGTGGCGGCCAACCTGATAATGGCGGGCTGCGCGGATGTACCATCAGGTACAAAAAGCGCGGCTCCTTGCCTGGCAATCCCGAAAGGGTTTTCGCCGAGCAGGTCAACCTTTCAGCCGGCGCAAATCGTCGGTTCGACGAAGCAAGTCTCGACAAGGTCATGAGCGCAGCCGATGAGAAGCTTTTCAAAGTCGCGCAAAACTTTGGCCTGGACTTTTTGAATGCCCTAACGATCAGAGGCATCGAAAAGCACACGGAGGAACTTCATCTCGAAGGAGGATCTTAATGCCTCAAATTATTACTAGCACGGAGATACCTTGGAGTTGGAAAACTCCTGCCGACAATCGGATGCGGTTTATAATAGAGCTGCAAATCCGCGGCGGTTGGGTTAGGGAAGGCAAGGTCACAACCCATGCCAAGCTCATTTATGGATGGGGGCAGAAGAGGCCCAAGAAGATCCGGGGCTTGACTGGCGATCGCAACAACCCGTCTGATAAAGCGAAGGCCGAGATCAATGAGCTTCTGAGTCAAATGTTTGACGACCCCTCCGTTCCGGAACAACTAAAAACGATCGGGAAGAGGGCAGAGATCAGGAAACGGATTTTGGGTGAATTTGAAGCCCTGTGGCCCATACATGCAGGAAAACTGAAAGAATAGTTCTAAGATTTTGATGAACGTCCGTTATTAGCGAAAGCTAGCAACGGACGTTTTTCGTTTCGTAAGCTTTGCCTATACGCTATACTAACTTCATGCCGAAAGCCACCAATACCGACTCAAAAAAGATCGACGAAATCTTAACTCGTGGCGTTCATGAAATTTTCACCAAAGAAGAGCTTCGTAAAAAACTAAAAAGCGGCCGCCAGCTTCACTTAAAGCTTGGAACCGATGTTACGGGCCCAAACCTTCATCTTGGGCACACGGTTGTTCACAGAAAACTTCGCGACTTTCAGGAACTTGGGCACAAAGTAACTCTTATTATTGGTGACTTCACAACTCTGGTTGGTGATCATTCAGACAAGGTGGATATGCGCGAGGAGACTTCGCTTGCTGAAATTGCCCAAAACGAAAAAACGTACAAAGAGCAATTTTTCAAAACCGTAATTGAATCACAAACAGAAGTTCGCCATAACTCCGAATGGCTGCAGAAGTTAAATTTCAATGATGTAATTGGGCTTGCGAAACAATTTACGATTGCCCAAATGCTTGAGCGCGACACTTTCATGCAGCGCTTCAAAAAGAAAAATCCAATAGGCTTAGACGAGTTTATGTACCCGCTCATGCAAGGTTACGATTCTGTGGCGCTTGAATGCGATGTGGAATTTGGCGGAACTGAGCAAACTTTTAACCTTCTCGCCGGACGAAAAATTATGCCGGTCTTTGGCCTGCAACCGCAATCCGCGGTGGTGATGAGACTTTTAACTGGTAATGATGGTCGTCCAATGGGCAAAAGTCTTAAAAATTTTATTCCGGTTAATGACACGCCAAATGACATGTTCGGCAAAATAATGTCGATAGTTGATGATGTAATCTTTGAATACTTCGAACTTGTAACGCGTGTTCCAATGGATGAAATTGCCGAAATGAAGTCCGAAGTTAAACGTGGCGCAAATCCGATGGAGTTTAAGAAGCGCTTGGCAAAAGAGGTTGTAAGTTTTTACCACGGTGAGGTTGTTGCAAACGAAACACAAACCAGATTTGAGAGAACAGTTCAGATGAAAGAACTTCCTGATGAAATGATTGTGGTTGACGTACAGGGCAATTCCACGCTTTTTGATACCTTAAAGCTGGCGCTCGGCGAAACCGTTTCTTCATCTGAAATTAAGCGTACGATTAGGCAGGGTGGGGTAGAGGTAAACGGCATTCGTATAACTGAACCTACCGAAATGATCGAAAATAAGTCAGGTGATGTCTTAAAGTTTGGCAAAAGGGTTTTTGCAAAAATCAAATGATGAGCTTAGACAAACAAAAAATAAAAACAATTAAAAAAACGTTGCGGCATGTCCTCAAAAAAGTCTTTAACAAAAAGGTTATGACTAAGATTATAATTCTAGTCTCCGGCCTTTTACTTATCGCAAGCTACACGTTGCCTTATATTCTTTATCGCTAGGTTTCAACTGCTAAAATAACAATAATGAACCTAAACTCTCTCGTAACCGCAGTTCCAAAGATTGGACCAAAGTACAAAACGCTTTTGGAAAAACTTGGAATCAAAACTATTCGTGACCTGCTATATCATTTCCCTTTCAGATACGACGATTTAAGCCAGACAAAGCCCATTGTTGAGCTTGTGCTAAATGACGTGGTTACTATAACTGCGGCTCTTGATTCAGCTGATAACATCTTCACCCGGAATCGCAAAAAAATCACCAAAGCTATGTTTTCAGACGAAACGGGAAAGATTAGCGCCATTTGGTTTAACATGCACTACATAAAGAAAAACCTGCTCGTTGGTGAAAGATACAGCGTTAGCGGAAAGGTTGGAATTTCGGGCGGAAAGCTTGGTTTTGTTAGCCCGCAGGTAGAGCGGCTGGGAAGCGAAGAGGGCAGTGGGGCGGGCAGTTCGGTTCACACGGGGAGGCTTGTACCAATTTACCCCGAAACTTACGGAGTTAGTTCAAAGTGGCTACGAACAAGAATTAGTGAAGTTTTGGGCGTGCTGGGAGGTTTGGCGGATTTGGAAGAATTTTTGCCTGAAAGCGTTTTGGATAAATATGAATTTATGGGTTTTGAAAAGGCTTTGAGAGCGTTTCATTTTCCAGACTCACTTGAAGAAGCAAGTGAAGCAAAAAAGCGCTTCGCGTATGAAGAGTTGTTTGTGGAACTTTTAAAAGTTGAAGGCCGAAAAGACGCCTGGGAAGACGATTTGAAAGGACACGAAATGGTTCGTGGTGGGAAGGTTGAGAAAAAGCTTGGTACGTTTATAGGTTCGCTGCCGTTTGCTTTAACTGAGTCGCAAAAAGGGGCAGTTGAAACAATTTTTACTGATATGGTAGCAAAACACCCCATGAACCGGCTTCTGGAAGGGGACACGGGAGTGGGAAAAACGGTTGTGGCGGTAATTTCGGCCTATTTTGCCCATCTAAATGGTTACAAGACGCTTTATATGGCCCCAACTGAAATTCTTGCCCAACAGCAGTTTGAAACCCTCAAAAGCTATCTTGAGCCACTCGGAGTTAAAGTAATTTTACGAACAAGTGCAACTAAAACCTCAAAAAAACTTCCGGTGGGTGCGGATATAATTATAGGAACTCACGCGCTCATTTATCTTGAGGAAAAAATTAAAAATGTAGGTTTGATTGTGATTGATGAGCAGCAAAGGTTTGGGGTGGAGCAGAGGGCAAAACTTTTGGAGCTTGGTACCAAAGGAAAAATCCCGCATTTGCTAACCATGACTGCAACTCCGATCCCACGAACCTTGGCTCTTACTCTTTATGGAGATTTGGACATTTCGTCGGTAAAGCCTCACAAATCCCGTTACGATAATATAAAAACTTGGATACTTGGTGAACAGAAGCGGGCAGATGCGTACGGGTGGGCAAGTACACAAAATGTACCCATATTTGTAGTTTGCCCTTTAATAGAGGCTTCGGAGCATGAAATGCTTGAAAACGTGAGGGCGGCTGAAGTAGAATTCGAAAATTTAAGAAGCGGGCCGTTTAAAAACCTAACCGTGGGACTTCTTCATGGCCGTATGAAAGCAAAAGAGAAAGAAGATATCGTAAACAGGTTTAGAGGTGGCAAGTTACAGGTTTTAGTTGCCACACCGGTAATTGAAGTAGGAATTGATATACCTGACGCCACAATCATGATGATTGAAAGCGCCGAAAGATACGGCCTGGCCTCCTTGCACCAGCTAAGGGGTAGGGTAGGGCGAACCGGACAGCAAGCCTATTGCCTGCTTTTTATGTCTAAATACTCAAAAACAGGCCTTCAAAGGCTTAAAAACCTCGAAAACTACCACTCGGGCTTAAAACTTGCCGAAATAGACATGGGGCTACGAGGGCAAGGCGATTTGTACGGCACAATGCAACATGGATTTGTGGAATTTAAAGTTGCCAATCCTTCAGATTTTGAAGCCCTGGAAATAGCGAAGGCAGATGCAGAAAGTTATTACTCAAAGCTTAGCAACTATCCAAAACTAAAAGAAAAGCTTAAGGAAGCTAGAAATACGCAAATTGCCCAAAATTAGCAAGAATTGACAGAGGCTTTATTTCATCATAAACTTCAAACCGCACGGAAATTTGAGTGGATTTCCTCAAATTCCAAAGCGGGCCGTGGCGCAATTGGTAGCGCGTTGGTATGGGGTACCGAAGGTTGCAGGTTCAAGTCCTGCCGGCCCGACTGGTTTGGGTAGCGGAGAAAAAGGTCGCATAAGCCTTGCAACTTTCCGCCGACCCCTCCCTCTTTCCAGATGGCAAACATGATTCTACCTCGCGGAAGAGTTGCCACACCCGCCATCTGGATCGGAATTTCTGGACTTCAAGCGAACATTGTTGATTACACTATCAACCGCTTGAGGTCCTTTTTGTTACAATAGCCCCATGCTTCGAATCACCAGTGGCACAGCAAAAGGCAAAAAGTTAATCTCACCGGAAATTCCGGAATTTAGGGCAGTTCAGGAAAAAGCAAAGCTTGCGATTTTTTCGATACTCGGAAATAAAATTGTTGGGGCAGTATGCTTGGACTTGTTCGCAGGAAGCGGAAACCTAGGCATTGAAGCCTTAAGCAGGGGAGCGGCATATTGCGATTTTGTTGATACTGACAGAGAAGCCGAGACAGCAATTTTCGAAAATCTAAAACAAACCGGTTTTTTAGACAAAGCCGAAATTCGCGGTCAAGACGCGGTAAAGTTTACCAAAGACGCAATGGCTGAAGATAGAAATTACGACATTGTATTTGCGGATCCGTTTTATAAGGAAACTCACTTTAAATTCCTTTTTGAAAACCTTGAAAAAATCCTAAATCCTCACGGAGTTGTAATCTTTTGTCACGGAAGTGAGACTGATGTTAAAGAGATATTGGCTAACACTTCGCAACTTCGCGTGCACGATGAAAAAAGGTATGGTGGGGCGATGGTGACAATCCTTCAGAAAATCTAGGTAACTTCGTTGACAAATCCCACCTCAAAATATATATTGCACAAGTCAGGAAACACAAATGCCAGTACCAAAGAGAAAACATAGCAAATCAAGGGTTCGCATCAAAAGAAACAGCCACTACTTTAGAGCAGTGGTTCAAACTATAAAATGCCCTA
>CAZGUN010000011.1:0-12874 GCA_964529125.1 uncultured Candidatus Saccharibacteria bacterium | reverse complement strand
AAAGGTTTTTGATGAAATAGAAGGATTAGTGGGCGAGGTCCCAAAGCTTGTGGGAACTGATGGAAACCCGAAAATGGGCAAATCGTTGGGAAATTGCATTTACCTTTCGGATGATGAAAAAATGGTGCGGGAAAAAGTTATGGGAATGTACACCGATCCTAATAGAATTCACCCCACCGATCCAGGAAAAGTTGAAGGAAATCCGGTTTTTATTTATCACGATGTTTTTAATCCAAACAAAGATGAGGTTGCTGACTTGAAGGCAAGATACGAAAAAGGTACGGTTGGAGATGTCGAAGTTAAGGAAAAGTTATTTGTGGCAATGAACGGATTTTTAGCGCCAATTAGGGAACGACGCAAAAAGTATGAGGAGAATCCAGACTTGGTTAAGAAGATTTTAAGCGAGGGAACACAAAAAACAAGAGAGGTTGTTCAAGGCGTTTTGGCTGAGGTTAAGCAGACCATGAAACTCTAATCCCAACATTCTGAAATGTGGGTATTGAGTTTGACACACACTAACCTGGTCAGACATAATTAGTAAGATGAACAAGCCAACTTTACTATATTATTTCCCCCATGTTTATTTAAGGAATATAGTTTTTGATCAGTTTCAAGAGTTTAGAAAAAGCGTTATGCAAGGTCCCGAAGTGTTTGAGAAAGAACTTAGGGACAATTTTGAAAGGGTTAGAACTGGTATGAAAGATTCCTTGGAAGATACGGATGTGCAGGTAGGAGACTCCGATTTTAAGACATTTATAACTGACGTGGGTAGTGATAGGAAAATGCTTGTGATTACCTTCCCGATTCCGAGGGCTACTACTGAGGTATCTTTTGTTGGGGTAGTTATGGACGAGCAACCTAAATTCTTCACCTCGGAATTTCACTTAATGGATGAAAATGAAAGGAAGGGTAACATACTGTTTGTGCAGAAAGAGAATGAACGAAGAAAAATTGCCGGTATGCCTTCGATTGATGAGAAATCTTCTATTCCTGATAAAACAGAAGCCCAATATAAGCTTTGTAGGTGGGCCGATAAGGACACGCATATACTAATAGGGAACCTGAAAGATTCGAGTTTTAACGAGTTTGTATTGTCAGTAAAGAACCACCTTTCCCAAACCCCAGGTTTATAGGCAACTTCCAAACCTGCAAATGTATAGTATAATCCCCTAGCTATGGCTCGAAAGACAGGTAAAACCCAGAAGAAAAACAACAAAAAAAGATCTCAAATAACAATGAAAGCGTTTAAACCACGAAGCATTTTTTCAAATGTTTTCTTTTATGTTTTCGTATTTTTAATTGGCTATATGCTTTTTAGCACTTTTGTTCAAAGTGAAATGAATGCGGATGTAAGACCAATCAGCGAAACGATTTCGTTAATTAGAGAAGATAAGGTTCAAGACATTACTGTTTCTGGAGATAAGTTGGAAGTTTTGTTGCGGGACGGTACAGTTTTTAAATCTGAAAAAGAACCAAGCATAAGTTTTGATGAAATGTTGGCAAATAATCAGATTGATAGGTCAAAAATTGCCGGAGAAATAAAAATTGAAAAAGGATTTGATCTTGCCAGTGCTATAGTTCCGCTCCTTTCGTTCATGTTCCCATTGTTAATTCTACTTTTCATTTTTAAGCAAATGAAGGGGGCGGGCGGCGATATTATGTCGTTTGGACAGTCGCGGGCAAGGCTTTTTAACAAGGAAGAAACAAAAACCACTTTTAAAGATGTGGCGGGAATTGATGACGCGAAAAGGGAGTTGTACGAAATTGTAGACTTTTTGAAAAACCCGGAAAAATATAGAAAGCTTGGAGCTAGAATTCCAAAAGGAGTTTTGCTTGTAGGTTCTGCCGGAGTTGGAAAAACTTTACTTGCTAGAGCAATTGCCGGTGAAGCCAACGTCCCGTTTTTCTCGGTTGCGGGAAGTGAGTTTATGGAAATGTTAGTGGGTGTTGGTTCGGCTAGAGCGCGCGATTTGTTCCAAAAAGCAAAAGCTGCACAACCAAGTTTAATATTTATTGATGAGCTTGATGCGATTGGCAGACAAAGAGGCATGGGAATTGGTGGAGGCCATGATGAACGCGAGCAAACTTTAAACCAGATTCTTATTGAGATGGATGGGTTTGATACAAGAACCAGTGTTATTGTGATCGCAAGTACCAACCGGCCTGACATGTTAGATTCAGCGCTTGTTCGCCCAGGAAGGTTTGATAGAAAGATAGTTATTCCCATGCCCGACTTAAAAGACAGGGAAGCGATCATAAAACTTCACATGGCGGGCAAGCCAATTGATAAAGATGTCGTAGTTGGAAAAATAGCTAAAAGAACAGTTGGGTTTAGCGGAGCCGATTTGGAAAATATGTTAAACGAAGCGGCAATACTAGCTGCTCGCGAAGATAGAAAAACAGTTACGGAGGCAGACCTGGAGGAAGCAGCTTTGAAAGTGACGATGGGGTCGGAGCGAAAAACTTTGCAAACTCCAGAAGAAAAGCGAATGGTTGCGTACCACGAAGCGGGGCACGCGCTAGTTGCCTCTAAAATGCCAGAGATGGATCCGGTGCATCAAATTTCAATTGTGGCTCGTGGCAGTTCACTTGGGCACACAAGCTTGCCGCCCGAAAGAGACCGCTACAATGAGACAAAAACACGACTACTGTCTTTGATTGCCACGATGTTAGGAGGCCGGGCAGCTGAAGAAATTGAATTTAACGAAATGACAATTGGCGCAAGTGATGACATCAAAAAGGCAACAGGCTTGGCGCGAAAAATGGTAACAGAGTTTGGAATGAGCGATTTAGGTCCTGTTAATTACGATGGGCAGGAAGAGTTTGGTTGGATTGCCCGTGAAATATCTTCCGGACGAAACCACAGTGAAGACATGGCGTCAAAAATTGATAATGAGGTGAAAAAGATTATGGACGGAGCTTACTTTAAAGCCAAAGAAATTTTGCAGAAGCACAAGGCCATTTTGGACAAAGTCGCCCACGCCCTTTTAGATCACGAGACTGTTCGAGGCGCGGAATACGAAAAACTTTTAGCGTAACATTACTGGCATGAGAAAAAAGCTACTTTTGATAGACACATTCAACTTTCTTCACCGCGCGTACCACGCCTTGCCTCCTACGTTAACCGATTCGGAAGGAAATCCCACTAACGCCGTTTACGGCGTGACGGCAATGTTAATTAGCATTTTCGGCGAGTTAAAGCCAGACTATGTAATAGCTGCGTTGGACAGCGAAGAGCCAACTTTCCGCGTTGAAGATTTTACTGCCTACAAAGCTCACCGCAAGCCTATGGAAGACGCTCTGGCTTCCCAAATCCCCAAAGTTTTTGAAATTATGAAAGCGTTTGGAATAAAACAAATTACGGTTAACGGTTACGAGGCCGACGACATAATCGGAACCGCTGTGAAAAGATTTTCAAAAGAGGTTGATGTGATTATTGTTTCAAACGATAAAGACATGTGGCAGTTACTTGGAGATGGGGTTGCGATAATGATTCCGACAAAAGGAAACGATGTAGATTGGGTAGGGCCAGTGGAGGCTGAGAAGCGGCTGGAAATGAAGCCCGCGCAGTTAATTGATTTCAAGGCTTTGCGAGGTGATCCGAGTGACAACATTCCAGGAGTTTACGGGGTTGGTGAAAAAACAGCCAAGAAATTAATTGAAGAATTTGGAAGCGTTGAAGAAATTTATAAAAACATCTCAAAAGTTGAACCGGAATCTTTGCGCGAGAAGCTTGCGAACAATGCTGAAGAGGCCGTAATGAGCAAACACCTAGCAACAATCATTACCGACGTTCCCATGGAAGTGTCGCTTGATGAATGCAAGTACACCGATTTTAACCGCGCCAAAGTAAAAGACGTTCTGCAAAAATACAATTTTAAGAGTTTGATAAAGAGGTTAGGGTTTGATACAAATAGGCAGGAAGAAAAGAAAGACGACAATCAACTAGAGCTTTTGTAGGAGAGAGATGGGAATCAAAAACAAAGTCATCCTTGTTAGAAAGGTTGAGGAGGCTGCAAAAGCGATGTCTTGCATCGACGCCGCAGTGCTGGAAAGGGTCGGAAAAGACGAAGGAACTTTAGTTTTTATTAATGTAGGCAATGATCCTGATAATTTAAAGAGAGCTGAAGATCAATTTCCAGGTTTGGTGAAGAAAGTTATCAAAGCCGGCACGGTTGTGGCGATGGAAGTAGCAGTTGAAGCAAAAGCCGCCTTGGCCATGCTTAAATTTGCGTTTGCTGACCTTGAGTGATGAAAGAGCCTTGTGCAGGATCCACGAGGCCTTTCTTTTTGTTGTTATACTTAAAAAATGACCAAGAAAGAACGTGCCTTGGAAGTTGCCCGACTTCTTAAAAAAGAACACCCAAAACCAAAAACTGAACTAAATCATGAAAACGAAATGCAGCTTGCTATTTCTGTTGCTATGTCAGCTCAAACTACCGATAAGAAAGTAAATCAAGTTAATGAGAAACTTTTCAAGAAATACAAAACTTGGCAGGATTTTGCTAGCGCGAACCTGGAAGAACTACAAACAGACATGCACGGTGTAAACTTTCACCGTGGAAAAGCCGAGCGGGTTATAAAAATGGCTCAAATGATTATTAATGATTTTGGAGGTAAGCTTCCGCAAAACATGGCTGATTTGATGAAACTTCCGGGAGTCGCGCGAAAAAGTTCAAATGTGATTATGCAGGAGCTTTGGGACGTTGCCGAAGGAATTGTTGTTGATACTCATGTAACAAGAGTTTCGAATAGATTGGGTTTAACTGAGCACCAGGATGCGGTAAAAATAGAAAAGGATTTGATAGAGTTGTTACCCAAAGAGTCATGGAGAAATATTTCGGGCGCGATGGTTTTGCACGGGCGCTACGTTTGCACTGCTAGAAAGCCAAAGTGCGCGGAATGTGTTTTGAATAAAATTTGTCCGTCGGCTTTTACGTTTGAATAAAGTTAGTTACCTTCTGCAATATACAGCCGGCCTATTTTTCCGCTTCCCACTTCTTCAAAAGTCCAAAGTTTAGTTCCGTATAGTTTTAATTCAAAAGACGCATTAGGCAGAATAGTTACTCCGCTGGCAAACTCGGCGTGCTTTTTGATCAACTCTTTTATTACGATTTCCTTATCAGTGGCGTTTTCCCACCTTACAGCCTGGCCTTTAGTGGCGTTGGCGATGTTTGGCGAAAAGCCAGTTGCGGTAAAAGCAATCTCTAAAATTCCTGGAATTTGTGGTGTGGTTAAAGCGGTGGACGTTGACGTTGTGCCCTCACTCGTTTCTGTAACCTCCTCGGTAAGTGCGCGCGAATTTGGGCCGGTAATATCGTTGGCTGGATTAAAGATCACTTCCTTCTCGTCGTCAAAAATGTCACCGACACTTTCAACTAAAGAAATGCCCGATGTATTTTTTTGTGACATAACAATCATGACGGAAAAAAGTATCGCAAATAAAATTCCAACTGCAAAAATAGGTTTGTTTCTTTTCACAAAACTTGCACGCATAAAATTCCTAACTTACCAAACTAATCGGCGGTTTTTTATTTATTAAAACCTCAATTACATTTGCCGCCGCCATTCGGGCCATTTCTATTCTTGCTTCGCGGGTGGCACTGGCAATATGTGGCGTCAGAACAACATTTTCAAGCTCTTTTAGACCAGCGTAGATTTTGGGCTCCTGTTCGTAAACATCAATGCCTGCGCCCGCTATCCAATTTTCACGCAATGCCACACATAAATCGTCCTCGTCAATTATTGGCCCACGCGCTGTGTTAATAAGATACGCGTCAGGCTGCATTTTTTTAAGTTCGCGGCGGGTAATTAAATGTTTTGTCGAAGGAAGAAGTGGTACGTGAATAGAAACAATATCAGATTGTTCTAAAAGTTCGTCCATGTTCACATACGTAGCACCTGTTTCTTTTTCGGCCGACTCGTTTCGTGAAATATCGGTGTAAAGGATGCGCATACTGAAAGCACCTTTAGCAAGTTTGGCAAACCATTGACCAACTCTCCCAAACCCAATAAGCCCTAAGGTTTTTCCGGAAAAGACTGGCCCTAAAAAAATCATTGGGTCCCAATACTTATATTTTCCTTCGCGAACAAACCTGTCGGCGGCAACGATTTTTCGCCCAACCGTAAGCATTAAAGCCATGGAGTGCTCGGCTACTGACTCTGTGAGGTCACCCGGCGTGTTGGAAACGTAAATTCCCATCTCAGTTGCGGCTTTAACATCAATGTTGTCGTAGCCAACTGCGTAATTGGCGACAATTTTTAGGTTTTTTGCACTTTGCAAAACTTCCCGGGTAATTTGATCTGGAATAACAGAAATAATCGCATTCGCATCTTTTATCGCCTCTTTAAGTTCGCTGTCGGAAAGCGGTGGGCCTTTTCTATAATCAAGCTCAAGTGCATGTTTTCGCAAAAGATCAATCCCAGCGCGGGGAATCTCTCTGGTGATTAAAACCTTCATAGTTTAGGTTCCGTGAAAAGAGTTTTGGTAAGTTTTTCTTCCATTTGCTCTTTTGTGCAGGCGCCGGTCGTCGCACCAACTTCAGCTATCCCACTTGCCGAGTTTATCGCTCCCCACTTTAAGGCCTCTCCCGCCTCTTTTCCGTAAAACATCGCGCTTATAAAGCCGCCGGCAAAGGCATCTCCGGCGCCGGTTTTATCTACCACCGCGCCGTCTATATCGTAAATCCCAATTTTTACCTGTTTTGAACCGTCATACGCGCTTGAGCCGTTAACACTATCTGTAATTACAGACAACCCCACGCCCAATTCCGCGAGTTTCTTATGTAGGTCTTCTACTTTTTCTGTTTTGTCGCTAACAATTTCCTGTGCCTCTTCCTTATTTACAAACAACACATCTACATTTTTTAAGAAACTTTGCACAGCTTTCATATTAGTGTGAAGTTGTGTTGAACCCGGATTCATTGCAAGAATAGTGTTGGGGTTTTGTGTATGCCACTTTTCTAATTCATTTTGAATTTCTTCGAAGCCCTCACCAATTGAGGTGTAGTAAATAAATTTTGGGGGCTCAAAGTTAGGAAAGCGATAGTTTCTTTTTGAATGGTGTGAAAATATAGTGCGCTCGCCTTTAAAAACCACGACGGGGTGAATGTCAGTTGGGATTTCTGTCTGCCCTGTCAGGCTGGTATCAACCCCCGCCCGCTTTAGTGTTTCCAAAATAAGTTCGCCGTCGCTGTCATTTCCGACTTCAGTATAAATTGCCGTCTTCAAGCCCAAAGTTGCGCAATTTACGGAAATGTTTGCAGCATTTCCCCCAACCTCTTTTCTAAAATTTTTAACTGGAATTTTGTCGGCGTAGTTAAAGCTGATTTTGCATTCCTTATCATCTATTTCGCAATTTACGGTTGCATCATCAATTTCCATAAACTCGTCTATTACGCTATCCCCAATTGTTATTATGTCAAAAGTCATTAGTTTTTGTGAAAAAAGTTTTTCACTTCCAAAATTATATTCTCTTCCGAAATTCCGTACTTTTCCCAAAGTTCGTCAAACTTTCCCGATTCGCCAAAAGTATCCTCAACTCCGACTATTTTCATATGGATTGGTTTTTGCGGCGAACTCTCCTGCGCCAAAACTTCCGCCACCGCGCTTCCTAGTCCGCCAAAAACTTGATGTTCCTCAACGGTTACCACGCGCCCCGTTTTCTGCGCCGATTTAAGTATAGTCTTTTTATCGAGTGGTTTGATTGTTGACGCGTTTATTACTTCGCACGAAATGTTGTGCTTAAGTTTTAATTCCCGCGCCGCCTTCATGGCTTCATATAAAATTGGCCCACACGAAATTATTGTAACGTCGCGACCTTCCATAAAAACCCGCGCCTCGCCGATTTTAAAAGGGGTTTTTTTGGTGGTAAACACTGGGAGCTGTGCTTTAGAGGTTCTTATGTAAACGGGGCCGTTGTGGCTCGCTGCAGCAACCACCGCTTTTCTAGTCTCCTCGTAATCTGCTGGGCACAAAACCGTCATGTTAGGCAAAACCCGCATGAGGGCAACATCCTCCAGAGCCTCGTGAGTTGCCCCGTCCCCTCCATCAGAAAAGCCTACATGCCCGCCCACTATTTTTACATTCAAATTTGAAAAGCAAATGGAAACTCTAATTTGATCCCAGTTTCTTCCTGGACTAAAAACCGCATACGAAGCAATAAAAGGAACCTTTCCACTCAATGCTAAGCCCGCGGCAATTCCCGCCATGTTTTGTTCGGCAACGCCTGTTTGTATAAATCTTTGCGGGAATTTTTCTTCGAACTTATTGCTACGGGTGGATTCGGTTACATCGGCAGAGAGGACTACAACGTTTTCATCTTTTTCTCCGGCTTCGACAACTCCATCGCCATAGCCATCACGTGTGGCAATCTTTTCTAATTTAGAGGTAAAGATGTTTTCACTAAGATTTTCACTCATCTGAGCAGGTGTAAGTTTCTGTAACTGTTTCGAAGTTCACGGCCTTGTCGGTTTTGCTTATGGCTACAATGTCCACAAACATGTTCAACTCCTGGGTTACGATACAATCGTCCGCAGGCTTTCTTATTACTGAAGAAACCGTAAGCTCATTCTTTTCTTTATCTTCATAAACTTTTCGTGTTTTAAATTCGTACCCGCCCGTTGTGAAGGTTTTTGAGGTAGTCCCAATAAGATACTCGCGGTCAAAGTTGATTTTTTCATCAAGTGTTAGTGCACCTGTTGGATCAACTGATGCGAGAAAGTTTACTAATTCTTCTTCACTTTTAATTACAGTTTGAGTTTTTTCTAATTCTTCGGAAAGAGCTATTTTTGCGGGGTAGTCATCGAGTCTTCTTACTTCTACAGTATTATCATCGTTGAAAAATGGAATTTTAACGTCGCCTTGAAGTAAAAAGTACCCCGCTCCTATAACAAGTCCTAATAAAATAATAAGAGGAAGTTTGGCCATTCCTGCCATGTTCGTTTGCTTTTGGTTTAAATTATTATTCATGTTCACTTTCTATACGGCCTTTAAGCGTTCTAAGTTCGTGAAGTGCTGCCTTCGCTTCCTTATCGTTAGGAGCTTTTCCGTGCCATTCAAATTTGTACTCCATGAAGTCCACACCTTTTCCAGGTATTGTATGCGCAATTATAGCAGTTGGCCGCTCAACTATCGCCTTGGACATATTACACGCATCTATGATTTCTTCCAAATTATGCCCGTCAATATCAATGACGTACCAACCGAAGCTTTCAAGTTTTTCGCGAAGGGGCTCAAGCGGCATAACGTCTTCCGTATAACCTTCAATCTGAATGTTGTTGCGATCTATTATCCAGGTAAGATTTGAAATTCTGTTTTTGCCGGCAAACATTGCCGCCTCCCACGTTTGACCTTCTTGAAGTTCGCCGTCGCTTCCGAGGCAGTAAACTTCATATTTTTGATTGTTGAGGCGCGATGCTAGCGCCATACCAATTGCTTGAGAGAGTCCTTGCCCGAGCGGGCCGCCAGTTGCTTCTATTCCGGGAAGTTCGCCAAAGTGTGGGTGCCCCTGTAGCCGCGAACCAAGTTTTCGCAAAGTTTTAAGTTCTGATTTTGGAAAAAAGCCCGCGTGAGCAAGAGTTGCGTAGAGGATTGGGCAAATGTGCCCGTTTGAAAGTACGAGGCGGTCTCTGTTTGGGTCGGTTGGGTTGTTGGGATCGATGTTTAAAATGTTGAAGTAAAGAGCGGCAAAAACGTCAGCCATCCCTAGTGGGCCTGCCGAATGTCCCGAACCTGCTTCCAAAAGCATCTCTATGACTGACTTTCGAAGCTCGACGGCGATTTCCTCAAGTTCGTGAAGAGATTTTTGGGCAGTGGGGGCAGGTTTTGTGGGCATTGGGTGAATTATAGCGAATTTCTGGGCTGGAAGCATTGATTTTTGGGCGCCTTATAATGAGTTGACACAAAACTTGACAGGTATGTATAATCATCTCCATTATCAACCTTACCGCGTCCGAATCTGATCGCGATGAGGAATTTCGCTTTGAGGAGGTTTTATGAAGTCCCGTGCAGGTCCGTTGATGGTTTTCGCTTTGGTGATGCTGTTTGCTCTGATCGCCACCACCACTATCGCAGTCACGACCCCGATCGCCGCCTGGCTGCCACTGATGGCTGCCGCCGTGCTTGGCATCGGCTTGTTCGCTTGGGCAACTATGGTTGGTCTAGCCCGCATCGCGAACCGCAAGGACAATAAGACGAATAACTACCTGGTGCAGTACACTTTGATCGGTCTGGCCGCTATCCTGGCCGCCGGCGCCCTTGTTTTCGGCACTGCGCCAATGCAGGCGATTGCCGTCTCGAGCGTTTTGATCCTGACCACTACCCTGGTGATCAATCTGCTCTTCAGCGCCCGCGCCATGACGTTCGTGCAGCAGCCCACCCTGATGAAGACTTTGGGCAACCTGCGCACATCAGCCGCCAATCTGACCGCCTCCGTTCGCCGCTCTGTGACTGGATTTCTGCGCACCGTACCGCGCCCAGCCACTCAACTGCGAACCTAGATCAGCGAAGGCTTAGCACCTAACAAACGTTAAGCGACTTGTTTAAGATAAAGGGCGACCTCGGACTAAATCCGGAGTTGCCCTTTGTTATTTTCTATTGTTAATGTATTGGTGATTTATCTACTGACTTACTCTACCGGCCTCTGTTCTCTTAATTCCCTAATCTCATCTATATACTTAACAATTTCCCCCGGGGAAGTGCAGATTCTTATAAGATCCAACTCGTCCGGTCGCATTTTCATGTGAGTTTGAAATTCTTTTACAATGTGTTTCCAAAAATCGCCGAATAAAATAATAGGCTTGTTATGCCCTTGATGAATTCGCGAACTTGCCCACGACATTCCAAATTCGCTGATTGTTCCGGTTCCGCCTTTAAAAATTATGTGGACGTCCGAATTTTGTAACATGATCTTTGTTCTATCGAAGTAATCCAGCGCAACAACCTCATCGTCAAAATCATTTTCCAGATCAACTCCCTCATAGTTTTTGTGTCTGTAGTTTGGAATGTACGTTACCCCTAAAACTTCTCCCCCGCCTTCGTGTGCGCCTTTTGTTGAGGCCCGCATAATTCCCGGCCCACCACCATTTACGATTTGATAGCCCTCCTGAGCCAGAAGTTTTGCAGTTTCAAAAGCGTCTTTATAAACATCGCTGTCTTCACGCCACTGCGCGCCGCCCAAAAAGGCAACCCTGTGCACTTCATTGGTTGGATGATGCCCGAGATGTGTTATTTGTTCTTTCATGATTTGTACTCCTCAACTTGCTTCTGAAGTTGCTTTAAAGTTTGAACCGGATCCTCCGAGTCAAAAATTACTGACCCTACAACTATATCATTTACCCCGATCTCTAAGACTTTTTTTAATGTTTCGCTATTTATGCCGCCGTCAACCTGAACGGGTATATCTGGATAGTTTTCTTTGAATGTTTTAATTCTTTCCAAAACCATCTCCTGAAACCCTCGCCCTTGCCCACCTGGCTCTACAGTCATGAACTGCACAAAGTCAGCGATTGGCGTGAAAAGATTTAGGGTTTCCAATGAAGTGCCCGGGTTGATGGAAATACCCGCTTTATACCCAAGGTCTTTTGAAGCGATTATAAATTCCCCTGTATTGTCGGCCTCTACATGAGATATTACTTTACTGACGCCATTTATTTGGCTTAGGTAACCAAGTGGGGTTTGGACCATGAGATGGAGTTCGAGTGCAGCTTTGGAGTTTAGATTATTGAGTTGAGACAAATCAAGAAAAGTTTTTCCGTCAACTAAAATCCCATCGGCGATATCTATTTGAATAGTTTGGGCAAATTGTTCAACAAGCTGAATTTTTCTTTTTGCCTCTTCAAACTCTAACTTTAGAATTCCTGGGATAATCATTTATCTATTTCCGCAATTTTCTTAAGTCTACGAACATGACGCTCGGCTTTTGAAAAGTCTGTATTTAACCACGCGCCAATAATTTCTTTTGTCGTGTTTATATCTATGTAATCGGCGGGGATTGCTAAAACATTAGCGTCCTCATGCTCGCGGGCCTTTTTCGCATGTTCAGTATTCCACGATAAGGTTGCTCTAACGCCGCGAAACTTGTTCGCGACAATTACTTCACCCGTCCCGCTTCGGCAAAACAAGATCGCTTTATTTTCTCGTGGATTTTCGGAAACTTTTTTTGCGGCGGGAATTGCGTAATCGGGGTAATCATCATCGGGGGCAAGTTCAAAAGCGCCCATATCTTCGTAAGTTAAGCCAACTCCATCGAACGCGGCCTTTACCTCCTCTTTTAAGCTAAATCCTCCGTGATCGGCAGCTAAGTAGATCATTCATCTTCCTTTGAAACTAAATTAGGAATAAGCAAGTTTACCAAGATAACGATAACAAAAGAAATCACACACCACCCGCAAAGTGCCTTTATAACAAACAGCTCAAGCACCGTTAGATACATAGAAAAAATAAGTCCCCACAACGTCCAAGCCTGAACCCATTTTTTTAAATTTGCCGCGGTGAGAACAAAAAGAAGCGCGTAAAACCCTGCGCCAAAAGCCGCCACCGGGATCCCAAAGATTTGTGAATACTTGCTGTTTTGTATAACTTCGCACTGTCCGAAGGCGCAGAGGCCAATGCTGCTTGAAAGCTTTAAGTACGTTAAATATATGGAAAGGAGTAGCCCGACCAGTGAAAGTATCAGAATAATTGTTTTTGATTTAGTTTTTATTTTGTTAAGCATTTGTTGATTTTCTGCGTTTTATTAAAGTTCCTATCGCGGCAAGCATAAGAAGTATAGAAATGAATTGCGCAACATTCAATCCGGAGATAGCCCAGGCATCTGTTCTAAAAGGTTCGAGGGTTAAGCGAATTAGGGAATAGCCTATTATGTAGGCAAGAA
>CAZGUN010000010.1:0-13127 GCA_964529125.1 uncultured Candidatus Saccharibacteria bacterium | reverse complement strand
GGGATCTTTGCTGCCACAAAAACTGTCCCTGCGGGTTAAAGATCCAACAATGTGCTACACGATGTATTAATTTGGGGTTGTTGTGACATTCTGTGCGGGTGGCTTGGCCAATTACTTCATCCTTTTCGTTCACCACATCTAGGAGCTCATCCATAATAAGTATTTTAGCATCGTTATTGTGCTGGTAGAATAGGTTTATGAATATTTGCATATTTGGAGACAGTCTTACTTGGGGAGCCTTTTTACCTTTTAGAGCGGGCTGGGCGAATTTGCTGAGAAACTATTTAGAGTCTAAAAACGACCGCACAGCCTTGTATGACTTGGGAATTGATGGAAATACCACTAGAGATGTTCTTGCCAGATTTGATGCCGAAGCCAAAGCCAGAACACCGCAAATTATTATGTTCGCGGTTGGTACCAACGATTCTTTGTACAGAAAGACTGAAGATAATCATGAGGTTCCTCTTGAGGAGTTCAAAAACAATGTACAGCAATTATTAGATAAAGCGCTTGCCCTCACACCTAAGATTTTCTTTGTAGGGTTGGTAAAAGGTGATGACAGCATAACCACGCCGCTTTCACGAAGTACCACAGATAAGTGTTATACCAAGAAATGGATTAAAGTTTACAGCGACGCGGTAAAAGGCATTTGTAAGGAACGCGGTGTGGAATTTGTTGAGGTTTACGATTTGTTAAAGGATGAGGACTTTGACGATGGGCTTCACCCAAACATTGGTGGACATGTGAAAATTTTTGAAGCGGTCAGAAGATTATTTTAGATAGCAAAACAACAAAATCCCCGACTTGAATAAAAAAGCAAAGCACGAGCAAGATTTCTCTGCGCGTGCTTTGTAAAGCTGGGTTCTGTCTGTATTACTCGTAGCCGCAAACCCAAACACGGCTGCCGTTTTCTTCTTTGACGGTAAATCCAGCACCGTCGTCCACGAGACGAATTTCTAAGACATCAAGCGGGATCTCGACGTAGACGTCCGGAACTGTTTCCCCGTTTAGCTGGAGAACTTTGCCGTGCAGGATCCGCATGCCACCTTGAATCTCTTCGTGGCGCACAACGAATTCTTGGCTCTTGGTGCTCATGCGCACCAGAACTTCCTTTGGAGCTATTGTTGTCGTAACCATGGAACCTCCTAAAGGTCGATATTACCAGCAATTATAGCGTAAATTGAGCGAAATGTAAAGGCTATAGGTCTGTAATCTTATAATCCACAAGTTTGTCGCTTTTATCAAAACTCAACGAACCTTGTATTTTCTTTCCCTCCAAAACCATTGGCAGCCAAACTTTGTCGTCGTCCCACATCTCACCGTATGGAATTTCATCGTAGGCAAACCACTTCGGTTGCATTTCTTCCGATTCGGCAGGTTCGCCTTCCCAGTCATCAACTAGAAACACATGGCATCTTAGGTTCATAGGAATAAAATCCAACAAACCAACTTTTTGCAGTGCTTTAATCTCAACACCAATTTCTTCTCGCGCTTCCCGAATGGCGGCTTCTTCAACACCTTCCTCTTGAACCTTTCCGCCAACGCCATTCCATTTACCAGCACCAAACCCCCGCTTTTTCATGGCGAGGCAAACATAATATTTTTCATTTTCTTTTTTAATTCGGAAACAAAGGGTGACTTCTTGCATACTTGGTGGGACCTACAGGGCTCGAACCTGTGACCTTTACAATGTCAATGTAACGCTCTAACCAGCTGAGCTAAGGTCCCCTACCCGTCGCAGCAGTTACTTTTTAGAATTTTCTTTGGGATTCATTACTTTGTCAATAAGCCCGTATTTTACGGTGTCTTGAGCGTCCATCCAGTTATCCCGCTCAATATCAGTCAAAACCTTTTTTAATGGGTTTCCCGTGTCATTTGCTATTGCCTGGGCGTACTGCTCGCGAAGTCTTAGCATATGCCTTGCGGTAATTTCCACATCAGTTGCCTGCCCTTCAATTCCGCCTAAAACCTGATGAATCATTGAGTACGAACCAGGAAGCGCGAATCTTTTGCCTTTTGTTCCCGCGCCTAAAATCAAAGCTCCAGCACTTGCGGCCAATCCCACGTTAATTGTTGAGACACCGTTTTTAACGTGCTTTATTGTGTCGTACATTGCCATTCCGGAATATGCGTCTCCGCCTGGGGAATTTATATAAACGCTAATATCGCGCTTTGGATCCTGATTTTCTAAAAATAACATTTGGGCAATAAAAGTATTGGCGACATTCATTTCAATAGGGCCAGTCACGAAAATAATAAAATCCTTCAAAAGGCGTGAGTAAATGTCGTATGATCTTTCAAACCCGTTTGGATCTTTTTCGACTACTATTGGAACTAATACGTTATTTTGCATTTTTCTTTTCCTTTGAACCTTCAGCTTCCTCAATTAACTTGTTTAGAAGCTTGTTCTTCGCTAGGACGCTCTTAATATACCATTTTTGAAGCGGGGTTCGCATTTGTTCCTGGGTTTTGGCGTCTCCAACAGCTGCAATTGCCTCGTCAACTTCGCTGTCCGCAACTTCTACTTTTTCGTCATTAATAAGCTGTTGCAAGATAAACTCAGCCTTTATGCTTGTTTCAGCAGACTTTTTATAATCATCACGAATCTGTTCCGCGGTTTTGTTTTGAGCCTTTAAGTAATCTTCCAGCGACATTCCCAAAACTTGAGTTTGATCAATTAGGCGAGCAAGCATGCGCTCAATTTCTTCGTCAATTAAAAGCTGTGGAACCTCTAAATCGGTTTTCTTTACCAAAAGATCAATAACCTCGTTGGCCGAAAGGTGGGTTTCGTGATCGTGGCCTTTATGTTCAACGCCCTTTGCTTCATAAAGCTTTTTAAGATCAGCTTTATACTCTTTTATTTTAAATTCCGGTTTTGTAGCAACAGTTGCGGTAAACTCAAAGTCCTTTTCAATTTCGAATTCTTTAATTTCAACTTTTGGGTTAGAAATTGGTGAAATTTTATGCTCTTTTAAAGCCTGCGGGTAGTAAGTTTGCAAAAGCTTATTTACAACCTCACCGTAAAGCTCGGAAGTATTAAGTTTGTCCTCAATAAGGTTTTGTGGAGCCTGACCTTTCCTAAAGCCTGGAAGCTCGGCTTTTGAAACTGCCTCTTTTAGAACCTGGACATAAGTTTCTTTTACCTTGTCGTTAGGAACAATAATGTTTATTGAAAGAGTTGATTTGGGTTGTTTCTCTACTTTTACCTGCATGGCGAATTATTTTAGCATAATTTTAATGGAAGTGATAAAGATTTGGAAAAAGTGATCGTAAAGTGTTACAGGACGGCCTCTGCGCGTGAGCACAAGGGTCGTCCTGTTTGGTGAGTATCGCGGCGCGGGCTCATTTTCGTCTGTATTCTACGATGAAGTAGACTACAAAGAACAAGAACAAAGCCCCGAACCAGATCCCACCTGATTGTGATGCAGTGACGGGTGTTGTAGTCAAGAAAGCCCAGACTACGGCGCCCATGAAGATTGCGAGGGCAATCCACAAAGCACACCCAGAGCCCTTCGACCGGACTCGTGCCGCATTTCTAGTCATAGGATAATCCTCCTTAGGATTACGGAATGCTACGATTATACAACCTTTTGGCCAAAACGTCAAACACTATAGGGCGTAGTCAATACTTTCGATCATCTTGCCTCCCTATACCCAACCACCGTCTCATAAAAACAGCTTCCACCAAATCCCAAGGCGAAAGCAAAGATAATTTCTTCAAGCGGAATGTTTAAGAAGTAATGCCCCGATAAGTTACCTAAACGCCAATATAGACTAAAAACATCGCCCCAAAGCAGTTGAATGGCCGAAAACCATAAGATGGCAAGTCCCGCGGTTAAAAAGCCTGAAAGTAGGATTATTTTGGATAAATCCCTCCTGAGTGTTAGAACAATGAATCCAATGAGCATAGGAGGAACAATGTACGCGATTATTGAATTAAGTTTTAGAACATCGGTTAGAAAATACAAGGATAGAAGGCTTATTACTCCCCCAGCAAGTAGTAGCGCGAGTCTGTGCTTAGGCTTTTTGGATCGAACATCTTTGTATTTTAGTAAGTCCTCAGCAAGTTCGCATGCAATTCCCCCAAAGAAAAACCCGTAAAAAAAGTCTTCGATGTTTAGAAAGCTTCCAAGTAAATAAGTTGGGCGCCAGTAATCTTGAAGCGCGTAGAAGTGGGCGGTAAGCATTCCAGCGAGGCCAAATAAGGTTCCCATAAAAAGCATTTCTTTTCGGCTAGACTTTTTCTTGTGGAAAATGAGGCACCAAACAGGAAGTATTAATAAGTTGCTCCAAAAGTAGGGGTAGTTTGAAATAATTGCCGGCAGGTTCACTAGAAAATTATATCAACTTTCTTGTATCCTTATTAATATGCACACCCTGGCGTTAATCAGCTCTCAGCGCACCTGGTCCCACAGACACCTTTTACTTTACTGCTTTCCCACCTTTTTTATTGCTCTTGCCGAAACCGGTATGGCTTACACCTTCCCCCAGATCATTGTAGATAGTGGCGTTAGCAACACAATCATGGGGTTAATTTTTGGCATAGGTGCGTTTCTAGGAATTTTTACTGATGTTATTTTTCCCCGCGTTCTAAAGCTTAAGGGTTGGAAAGCCCAGTTTTTAGTGAGCATAGGCTTAGCGTTTTCTTTTCCACTTTTGACACTTGGTGGCATTGCAACAGGTGGCATTGCGTTATTTTTTGTCGCAACTGTTTCCTGGTACATTTTTTATGAACTAATGATGATTAGCCAGCGAAGTTTTGTTGTTGGTGACGATAAATCAAAGGCGTATTCCAAAGATTGGGGATACATTTACTTTACGTATCTTGTTGCCGGTATTGCAGGACCTATCATTGTGCAAAGCATAAGTGCCATAAGCATGACCAACGCGCTTTTAGCAATAATGGCCTTTACCCTTGTAGCTTTCATATTTGCGATTTTTGCCGCGTGGATTATTAAAGAGCGGCCAACTGCAAAGCAGGACTTGTCTTTGGAAGTTCACCCGCCCCTCATTTCGGAATTCCGATATTTCCACCTGTTTACTTCCAAGCTTTTTCCCGTGATGTTGGTTGCTGTGACAGTTCTCTTTATAGAAGAAATGTTTTGGAACTTTGGAGCTCTTCTTGGGGAAAGTCTTAATATTGTAGAGGGGTTGAACTGGCTTATCATTACACTATTTTCCGTCCCGATGTTGATTGGACCTTTTGTTCTTTCGAGGTTTCCGATATTAACTGGGAAAAAACGCCTATCTTTGCTTGGCCTTTTTCTTGCTGGTAGTGTTTTAAGCCTTGCTTACGTCATTGAGTACTTACCTCTTTTGTTTGTAATTATTTTTGCTACCGGAATTGCTCTATCTTTTGCAATGCCTCTTAATGATGCGGTTTTTAGTGATTATCAAAAGCGTTCCGGCCGTTCAGGGCTTTATCTCATTAGTTTAATTAGAATAACCGCCTGCACAGCTTATTTTTTCGAGCCTATTATTGCCGGCATTCTTTCTGACCTTTTGGGCTACAAAACAACATTTGCGATTGTAGGCTTGGTCACAGCAGTAATTGCGGCACTACTACTTTTAATCACTCCAAAAAAGATTCATCTACCTCAAAAAGAACTCCATACTATGGAACTTGAAGTGGGAACGTTATATTAAAGTTTTAGTGAAGTTATTTGGAATCCCAATTCTTACTCAGAATCCGCACCAATTGCGGATATTGTCGCTTGTGCAATTGCCGCATCTTGATCAACGGTTCCGCCAGCAATTCCAAGTCCCCCAACTACCTTTCCGTCGAATTTGAGAGGGAAGCCACCAGGAACATTTGTTAGCATATTATTCGCTGCTGCTGGAAGTGCCACCGCTAAAGAATTGTCCATCCAACCAGTTTGTTTTTTTGTAGAAGCTGCTGTATTTGCCTTGCGGCGACTGGTTTCGATACTGTGGGGTGTTGCGCCATCAGCTTTACCGAAGGCAACTAGTGACATACTTGGGTCAACAACCGCTACTGACACAGCGATACCTTGTTTTACACCTTCTTTAATTGCCGTAGCAACCGCAATAGAGGCTGTGTCGTACGATATCGTTGCAACTTCGTAATATTTGTCCATGTTATGTGATTGTATCATTCTGAAAATTTCTTGGTGGGCGAGGAGGGACTCGAACCCTCAACCATAAAGGACACGGTTCTAAGCCGTGCGCGTATACCAGTTCCGCCACTCGCCCAAGCATCAGAATTTTAGCATTTTATAGCGCTAGTGCGATGTCGCCTATTTGGTTCGAAAAGTAAGTTACACCCCTATACCAGCTTCCGTTTGAAGGAGGTGTATAAACCGGGGCTATTTCGTGAAGTTCGTCCAAGCCTTTAGAAAAGTAACCCTTGTACAAACCTTCCCCAACCTTTTCTATTGCCTGATCGTAGGACTCAAAGGCAATATGTTGATTTCCGTAAACTCCCCAACCAAACGGGTTGTAAGAGCCTTCAATTAGAAATTTTGCACAAGTTGATTCCTGGCACGAAATAGAAGGCAAAAGTGTATAGTCAATTCCGTACTTGTCGGCAACAGCTACGAAGGTTTGAGCACTTTCTTTAAGTGGCGATTTGTATTTTTCGAAAAACTTCTCCAGCACTTCCACCCTGTTCACTTGCTTGTGCCCAATCTCAAAGGCCATGTTTTTAGGTATTGCACTTTCCGCAGCTTTTACCGTTTTTGTAGCGTTTGCGTGCGAAGCCTTAAATACCACCAGTAAAACTGCGGTTAGAGCAAGAAATATTAAAATTGTAGTTTTTAGTACTTTCATATGTATTTGGGCTGGAATTAGGGAATTTAATAAATGCTAAAAGATCAATGGACATTATACTATTTTAAGAGAGATGGGGCAAGTCGGCTCGTGGTTACGGGCTAAACTAAGCTCTTACTAGAGCTCCGGAAGTGGGGTTTTATATTCGTCTATCATGTCCTTAAAGTAGTCCACGCCCTCGCACCAACTGCCTTTTGAGGGAGGTGTGTAGGTTTTCATAATGTCGCACAAATCGGTAACACCCTGCGAAAAAAACCTCTCGTTCATATATTTTGAAACAACCGCAATTCCGTCTTCCCAGCTATCAAACCCATGAACATTATCTCCGTAAACTGCCCAACCCCATGCGTTGTATGACTCACCTTGTCCATCACCAATACCCGGTACATTTTTTCCACAGCTTGATTCCTGAAAAGCGATAGCAGCAACTATCCAATAAGGAATATTATTTTTGTCGGCTTCTTCTACAAACACTTTACCCAATCCTTCCAACGGACAATGATAGGTAGCAAAAACCTCATTTATTTTTCCGGCCCGCGAATCCCCGATGCCCGCCTCCCCTGTCATAGCCCCAAGCACTAAAGGCTTGGAAGAATACAGTGCGTACTTTTGCGGTTTTCGAGCGGTATCAGTGTTGAAAAATAAAAACGTGGCTAAAAAGATTACTGTGAGAAAAAGAGTTCCGAACCAAACGGCAGGAAGTATTACAACTAACGGGTATTTAGTTAGAGCAGGTTTGCGGAACATAACTTCTCTCTAGATTACCATATATCAAGGCTGGCTGCCGTTGTGCAATTGCCCTATAAGGTAACCTACGATAATGGCAAGTCCCGCCACCATTACTGTTCTTAACCCGCTCTTAAGTTTTTTATTTGGCAGATAACCTAGTAGAAACAATGCAATTACCGCTATTGCAACCGAAACTATTTTCCCTGTACTAAGATCCAAAAATAAATATGGTGAAAGAACCAAAATGCCTGTTATAAAGTAGGATAAGAACATGATGAGGCCATCTATCCAAGGCTTTTCTTTGGGTTTTGCCGTGTCTTTTATTTCCTGGGTTGAGGTTTCAGTGGAAAACGCCCCAGCGCCCATAGAAAGGGCCTCCACCGCAATAACTATGATTCCGGTCAATAACACCGTTGTTTTGTCTTGTACGGCTGTAGAAACTCCAAACAGGACTCCTACGGTTGAGACCAGGCTATCTTCTGCGCCAAAAACCCCATTTCTAAAGTAGCCTTCGTTAATTTTCTTAATTCTCATACTGTTATAATTCTAGAGTAATGATGCCTAAGATTGCAAAATTCCCGTTAAAGTTTCCATTCTGGTTTGTCTTGATTTTGTTTGGTGCGATGTCGTTATTTGTGGGTTTGCGTGGACAGTTTGCGGTTAATGACGATTGGGTTTTTGTTAGGCAGGTCGAGGCTTTTTTGAACGGGCAGTGGGCAATAAGTTCGGTAATTGACCCTTCGTTTATTTCGCAGGGTTTGGTTGGGTATATGTGGGGAAGTGTTTTTGGCGTAAGCTTTGAATCTTTGCGGATCTTAACCTTGATTCTCACTGCCCTTTTTCTTGTTGTTGTTAGTAAAGTGTTGGATTTGCTGGAAGTGTCCGGGAAAGTTAAACTTGCGGCCCTGCTGCTGATTGTGTTTAACCCTTTAATTTTTACTTCCGCGTTTAGTTTCATGACCGAAACATACTTTTTGTTATTTTTTGTGTTGGGAATTTATTTTTACTTAAGGTCGTTTGAGGGGCAGGATCTAACCTACATATTTTTAGGTTCGCTGTTTACCGCCCTAGCTATTTTAGTTAGACAGGTTGGGGTGGTTGGTTTTGTAGCGTATCTTTTTTCCGCGGTTTATTTTAAAAAACTAGATTCCAAAAAGTTTTTGGTTGCGTTTGTTCCCATAATTTTTTCTGTGGTGGTTTTTTCACTTTGGCCGCGCTACCTTGGCGAGGGTGTTTCAAACAGTTTTACGGGTCTGCTTTCAAATTTGATTAGTGGCGAGCAGATCTATGGACGACTTATCAAAATGCTTTGGTCACTCCCCTACTTCGTGTTTTTCATGATGCCCCTAATGTATTTTTCGAAAAAAAAGCAGAAGTATTCGATATGGGCAGGCTTCTTAGGCCTAGCTGCGCTTTTGGTTGTAGCCACGCAGCTTTTTAAGCTCGACATTTTCCCCGTCGGAAGCGTTTTTTACGTGGAAGGTTTGCATGGTAAGTCTGATTTTCGCTCCAACTTTCATATCTTTAATAATGTGGTTTTCAAAGAGTTCCTGGCGATTTTAATTTCGGTAGCGTTGGTAAGGTTTGCGTTGTTGTTTAGGTTTAGGCCCAAGTTAAATTCACAAAGTCTGTTTTTACTTTTGGCTTTTCTTGGTTCGTTCGCAATTTTATTTTTCGGAAATGATCTTTACGATAGATACTTACTGCCCGCCTTTTTGAGTTTGCTTTTGTTTGTTGTTTATTATTTTAGAGACGTAATAGATTTCAAGACGAAATTTCAGTGGGCAGTTTTGACCTTGATTGTTGTGATGAGCATTTTGCACCAGCACGAATTTTTTTCTCACTCTCGCCTACGATGGCAACAAGCTATGTTAATCCAGCAGGAAACGGGAGTTATAAATGGAATTTACGTTGATGGAACTTATGCCAAATATTTTAACGCCCTGTCCGAAGGTGACTACAAAGGAGAAGTAGGTAGCGAGCCTACTGGAGATTACGAATGTTATGTTCAGGAGTACACGATGGATACAGATTCTGCAGCCTTTCACTTCGGCCAGTGGGTCGATAAAACTAGCCAGCGTCTTGTTGAAAACCCCGATGTCAATGAAGCAAAAAGAAGTACAGAACTTCCCAAAATCAAAAATAACCTAGACAAGCTTGTGCATAACGAGTCATACTTTTCATTAGAGAATTACCTGGTGGGGAAAGAGGCTTGGGTTGGAAGTTGGTGCAACGCTGATTCGCAAAACTAAATCCAACTAGTAAGGAAAGGAACATCGTGGCAACGGAACCAAGAGAGAGGGTTTTCCGGGGCGTAGTAAAGCTTATCCTTGTCGTGTTACTTATGATTACACTGTTGGCTCTTGTGTATTTACAAACCATAGGAAATACAAACACGGGCCTTACAAATGCATTGGGCGGCTTTATCTTGTTTATTGCTTTAAGCCTACTTTCGCCCCTAAAGAGCGCGTGAATTTTCCCGCGCTCTTAGGCTTTTTGGTACAATTACCCTATGGCAGAAACTAACGAAAAAAAGAGGCCTGTTTCACTTGTCACTGGGGGCGCCGGGTTTGTAGGATCACATGTTGCGGATCACGTCTTAGCCCTTGGCCACAAGGTTGTGGTTTTAGATGACTTAAGCGGCGGCTTTGAGCGAAATATCCCTAAAGACGCCATTTTTGTTAGAGGCAGCGTTAACGATGTTACCCTTTTGGAAGAACTTTTCGAAGAATACAAGTTTGACTATGTTTACCACCTCGCGGCTTACGCTGCTGAAGGCTTAAGCTACTTCATTCGAAATTTTAATTACATGAACAACTTGGTAGGTTCGGTAAATTTGATTAATCAGGCTGTAAGGCATGATACAAAAAGATTTGTTTTTACCTCGAGTATTGCCGTTTATGGTTCCGGCCAAACGCCAATGGTTGAGACACTTATCCCCGCTCCCGAAGACCCGTATGGGATTTCTAAGTTTGCGGTGGAAATGGATTTAAAATCGGCTCACAAAATTTTCGGTCTGGAATATACAATTTTTCGCCCTCACAACGTTTACGGTCCGCGCCAGCATCATGGCGACACGTACAGAAACGTGCTTGGAATTTTCGTGAATCAAATTATGAACAAAAAGCCCATGACCATCTATGGTGACGGAACCCAAACCCGCGCCTTTTCGTATGTTGACGATGTTGCGCCCCACATTGCCCGTTCCGTAACTATGCCGGAAACAGTAAACGAAACCTACAACATCGGCGCAGACATTCCATATACAGTTTTGGATCTTGCTCAGACCATGGAAGAAGCCATGGGCGAAAGTTACGGCATTATCCACTACCCTGAAAGAAAAGAAGTAAGGCACGCTTTTTCGGATCACAGTAAGGTTAAGCGAGTTTTCGGGATTAAGGAAACAGTTCCTTTGAAAGAGGGCGTAAGGCGTATGGTTGAATGGTCCACCGAAATTGGCCCCATGGAGCCCACCCGCTTTGACGATATTGAAGTAGACAAAAACATGCCCCCAAGCTGGAAACAGCTTCTTGATGAGTCGCGAAGGAATAAGGAAACCAAGTAAGAATTTTGAGGACTAATTGTACCCTGTAGTTTGATTTTTCTTGTTCTATACCCTATAATTACACTGTTTAAATTCTAACAATCTAATTCTAACCTAATCTAGAGAAAGCAGAGGACATGTGACAGATCATAGAGAAAGTGATTTAGTTCAAGTAGCGATTGCTGCAATACGCGCCGCAATGAAGAGGATCTCATCGCTTGGTGAAGAGGGCAAGAAGGACGTGCCGGTCAACCCAGTCACTACGATTGGTAAAGCCGACGATGTGCATCTCTTGGCCGATGCCGAGTCGGAGTGGGCAATGGTTCAAGTGTTCCACGAGTTTGGGCGGCTAAACGGTCTCAAATTCAACCTATACGGCGAAGAAGTTGGCGAGATGGTCGTTGGTGATTTGGCTGGTGACAGTGTTATAACGGCCGTTTTCGATGGCATTGACGGTACGAGCGTTTTCAAAAAGAATGGCGCAGCCGGTCCGATGCTTGCAATGGCGCGTGGAGCCCACCCGCTCTACTGTGATTTCTTCGTTGGTGTCGTAGGTAATACTCTGACGGAGCAATTCATCGTTGGTTGCGCTGATTTCCAACGCCTCTACTGGATGATCGATACTCCCGCAGAGGATTTGGGTCGTTTCGACGAGGAGACCTCCTTCGATGCATCTGGTATCGTGTGCGACACTTACACCGAAGTTGCAAAGAGCACCTTCAAGCACGATGCAGTACCTTCGCATGGCGGATCCACAGCGGCTGTAGCTTTTTACATGTGTCTGGCGCATCGTCGTGAATGGCGCGAGGATGGGCCTACGAAGGGACCCTACATCACGGGTCTTCTCGACGCGACTCGCAAGCTCAACCTTGAGCAGGCCGCAATGTTTGCTCTAATGCACTTCTTCGGTGGTGTCTACACCACAGTGAGAAACATTGATGTTGCGGGAGAGAGTTACCTAACCTGGCACATGAACCCAGATCCAGCGAGTCCCAGCCAAGAACCTTTGATCATCGCGGTTACGGAAGAGGTGTTCAATTACGCCAGGGCAAACCTCTTGAAGTAAAAGAAGCTTTTTGCATAAACCCTGAGAGAGTGCGAGTCTCAGGGTTTATTTTTTACTTTCTCCCACCTTCGCATGTTAATATTCACTTAATGCTAAAAGACTTAAACCACGACTGGAAGATCCAAGACAACAAACTTCTACTGTCGACAAAACAAAAAGATTTTATGGCTTGCGTGGATTTAATAAACCAAATCGCGCAAATTGCCGAAAAAATGAACCACCACCCAAATCTTAAAATCAAAAATTATAAAACCTTGGAGATTGAGCTTTATACCCATACTGAAGGCAAAGTCACTGAAAAAGACTGGGAGTTGGCTGGGGAAATAGATAAAATTCTAATTAACTAGCTTCTCTTAACCATCTCATCAACAACAGCGCCAAAATATTTTAGTTTTAGCGCCCCTAACCACCCAAAGCATAATTTATAGAACAAGAATAAAATGTTTGCCAATCTATCCAAAAACGAGTTTTTCTCAACCTTTTCAATAACCATCGCTGTGTCTATAAGTTTTGGATTTTTAATTTCTGCCGAGGTAATTAGAAGCAGTGCGGTAAAAAGGTTCACGCCCGACATGTGCCAGTTATCGTGAAATACTACTAAACCGCCATTTTGCAGTTTTGGAAACCATAATTGGTAATCTAGCTTTACGAACTCGAACTCGTGCGCTCCGTCTATAAACACAAATCCAACCCTCCCATCAAAGTCTTTTGCCGCGTTTTTCGAGGTTTCTCTGACAGGTATCACAACTTCACTGACCCCCGCAGACTTTATATTTTCCAAAAACTCGTTGTAGGTATCAACCTCGCCCCACATCTTTAAGTGTTCTGATGAACCTTTGTGAGGATCTATGGCATAGACTGCTGGTTTGTTTCCATCCATAGAGCCCTTTGCCAAGCAAATGGTTGATCTTCCTTTCCACGACCCTATTTCGATAATAGTTACATCGGAAGGTAAGTCTTTTGCGATGTTGTATAGGAACGAAGCTTCTTTTTTAGTTA
>CAZGUN010000009.1:0-13255 GCA_964529125.1 uncultured Candidatus Saccharibacteria bacterium | reverse complement strand
CCGAACCCGAAGACCCAAATTGTCCAAGAGTTGAACCTGATGAGTCAGGTTTAATAGTAGTTTGCGGTTCGGTTAAAACTGCTCAAATTTCTAAAATCAACGAACAGTACTTGCAAACAAGAGAACCAATACCAGGCATCGTAGTAGCAGTTTACGAGTCAGACCCTAACACCCCAACCGGCAAAGAAGATAATGGCGAACTTACACACCTTTTTTCCTCAACCGAAACTAATAGAAATGGCCGCTACAGACTGACGATGAGAGGGTTGGGGCCAAAAGGTTCAAATGTTTATGTAGTGGCGTTTTGCGGTGATGTTATTGGCGGAATTAAAAGAGTCAGCTCTTTAACAGAAATTAATAACCTGGACTTTTCTGTTAACTGCGAAGGAAACTTTGCTTACAGCACTCCCCCTCCAACTGCAGCGTATGTGGATAGAACAGGGCTACTGGAGTGCGTTACGGATATAGTTAACGAAGCAAGTTCACTAGTGTGGAACATCGGGTTTGAAAAGCCCACGGAAGTTACAACCGGTGGGCACATGACCGAAACAAATTATGACTTTAGATATGTTTCCAGAGAGCAGGCAAGAGAGGAGTTGAGTAGCTTTTTACTAACCGACCCTCTTTTAGAAAATAATTCCCAGGATCTAAGAGATATAGACGGAGCTTTATGGGCGCCGGATTGTTTGATCGCTAATCCTGGTAACGAATACTTGTGTAGTAGTGAGGGGGTTACCCAAGAAACCGGCAAAACCTATCTAGTTAATTCTGCTCTACATTTTATTCCCGAAGCAGAAAAACTCCCTGGGTGGAGAAGAATAGATAACCGGGCGAGCTTCAAGCAGTATAATCAATCCCCCTACACGCTTGGCCAATATGTGCAGGCGTTATTTGGAGACCCCTCAGGATTGTTTGGTGGAGTTATAAAACAACCGGAAAATGAAGCTGACCTTGCGCGTGTTAAGGAAATGGACAAGCTTGCTACATGCGAAAGTATAGAACAGGGTTTGAAAGCAACCCGTACTGGGGTTAACTCTTTAATTTTCAACCCGGAGAATACAGATGCTGCTAACCTAAGGCTTACTAGATCAATTGGCATTGGCCTTGCCTCACCAGGAGCTTGGGACGATTTGTATGAAGCAGGCGAAGCTGACTTGGACATTCCGTACTGCAAGTCTGAAGAAACCGGGCAGGAGTATACAGCGCAGCAGGTTTATGACGATCCCATTTTAAAGAAGAGATTTTTCCACCCCGCTATGCTTTTAATCAAGGGTGCGGGGAGCATGTCTTGGAACTTTGAGCTACGAGACGACTCTGCTATGCAGGATGGCGCGAGAAGCACTGACTTTAGACCATTTGAATCTGAGGCTGAGGGGTTTCCTAGAGATCAGGCTAACATAGTATCTCCGGAATTAATAAACAGGAATAATTCCACGGCCGCCGCTCTAAGAATTTCTGGAGCGATTACAGAAGACGGAGGTTTATTAACCGGACTAAACTCTCCTAAATCAACCAACCAAAAATTACTTGAGCAGCAACCTCCGGAAGATGAACCTGAAGATGAGCCGCCTGAACTCGAGTTAGGTGGAGCGAAGGAAAAGAAGCCAATTGCTGTATGGGATATCGGCCCGTATAACGTCGGGCACTGCTCCCTCTCAAATATTTTTGGCCCTCTAACTAATGAAGGAGTAACACCAGCAATTACAAGAGAGTCCTACGACGATGGTTTTAATGAACTATTACTCTCTGACTATTTACACAATAATTTCTTGGGGAATTCCGATCACAAAGATAATCCAGTTGTAAGTTCGGGAGTTTTTCTTACTGCTGATGCTAGGGAAAGAGATGCGGCTCTAGTTGGCGAGCCACTCAAAGACATTTTTGATAGCTTGCTTGGATACGCGGCTGCTGAAGATAGAATAGATTTGACGTCCCTTACTGTGGATGATTTTATAACCTCCCTCCGTAATGTTTTTGGAACCGCCGCCCAAAAATCTTTTGGATCACGAGATACATTTTCGGAAATAGACGAAGCGCTGTGGGTCAAGTATCCTCTTAACGCAGAGAATTTTGAACAAACGTTTCCTGCCTATGGCGAAGCAGGCTACCCGGGGAATCACGCGGACTACCCATGGAGTGGAGATGGGCATTCCTTTGGCAAGCTGGAGGACGGCGAAGTTTGCAATGTTCATCCAGGTCCTGGCAACGACCCAGAGGGTGAGCTTAGAACATGCAAGATAATGGGTTGTTCCGTCCAAGAAAAGGCTTTGGTAGCAAATCCCAACGATCCTTCCAGTACGGATATAGAAACGACTTATAGATCCTGCGATGAAAGTGAAGAGGTAAGCTGCTTACGAACCCAGGAAGACACTAATACCAACAATGCACCAGATCCTACTTTTGGAAACCCCCGTACTTCAGCAGTAAGATGCGACCTGGAAGTTGCCGGCCCATACACATACATCGCGCCGTTGGATAGAGATATAGATGGGCGCATGCAGCAAGAAGATCTTAACGATGCCGAGCAGCTACCTTTAGAAACAATTGTTGACACCGCCCACGATGTTCGCGCTCGTTTCGCCTCACCAAGTGGAGGAGACCTAAAAGAAATGAAACTTGCGAATAACGATTGGGAGTATTCGAAAAACGATCATACCCTACCTACATCTCAAGGCTACGATGTACCGGGAATAGGAATAGCTACTGAGGGAATAAACAGTATTAGCGCTTCGCCTACAACTACCGCGCTTAAACTTAATTTTAAAGATTTGCACTATCACTGCGACATTAATATACCCTCGTTGGATTCCAGTGAAGTGATGCCTACTGCAGAGTATGAATGGGATTGTCCGGTTACACCTTTTATATTGGGAGTCTGTGATCCTACTGCGTTTAATAAAATACCTGGTGGAATACCAGAGCCAATCACTCAGGCTCAAACAGTTTTTGATGCGAGCATAGTGAAAAATCTAACGCAGGAAGTTATTGATGCTTATGGATTTGCCTCCGCGAATTCCGGAGTGCCTTGTGAGATTTTGGCTGGAATCCACTTTGTTGAAGGAAATAATGATCCGAGTAAATCTTTATTGGCTGGTAATGTTTCTATAGATCCGGCTGATTTACCAATTAACGCTTTGGCTGCGGCATCGGTGCTAAAGTCGATCATACCAACAAAAGACATATCCAAGTGGACTCTTGCGGACTATGCTTTGGCGTTGGGTAACTACAATGGTTGGGGCAACAACAACTGCGAAACAACAATCGCACCGCCTCTAACCCCATGGGGAGAAATACATTGTCCAGGTGGAGAATCTTCGGAGCCTTACCCAGGATGGGGACACGTTTATACAATGAGCTGGCTGGACGGAACTCATATCGAAATGTATATAAAATACCTTGTAGATGGGGTTCCAACATCCGACCCTGTAATGAGAAACGACCCTGGAGTACTGGCAGTGGCAAAGCTAGTTAATAAGTTATTAAATAGTATTGGAGGATTTTAATATGCAGCGGCTAAGATCCAAGCGCACAATAATTTTCATCGCGATTATAGTAATTGCTGTGGTAACTCTAATATTCTACTCAAACAAAGATAGAGGAGACAACACGCCCATCACCACACAAACAACAGGATCCCGGGGCACAAGCATATTTACACGTGAAGAACCAAAGGATCCTTTATCGGGCCTGAACAATGGTGCTTATATGCCCGTAACCCCTCCGGCAAGTAACATTGCTGTTGGAACAAAAATTAGGGCCCTGCCAAATCTTCCGATTTATATACAGGGCTTTCAGACTTCAACAGGAATTTCCGTGGATATAAATATTTATACCTTACCAACAGATCCGGAGGATGTTTTAAGATTTGATATCCGAAGACTTAATTATATAAATCAAGATTCAAATCCCTCTACAAACCCACACGTCGGGGCTTTTAAGGAAGCATTTTTGAAGGGCAAGGAGGAGTTACAAAAAATTGGTGTGAATATGGGCGATGTTTATTTTATCTTTGGAACCAAGGATTACATAAAGGAAACGGCAAACCTTTGGGTTCGGGAACTTGGGCTTCTTTAGGCTTTTGTCCGGCTACATTGACACCACGGCACATATAGACTATCATCGATGCGATGAGTAACCACGGTAAAAAACTATTAATCAAATGCACGGACTGCTTTAAGTCCGTAAGTGTTCCTTCGCGAATGACTATTTATAATTATTTAAACGAAAGCGATAACAAAGAAGCAACAGTTGGCGAGATAGTTGACAGAGTTGGACTTACTCAGCCCACAATTTCGTACCACCTTCAAGAAATGAAGAACACCGGTTTGTTAAAAAGTAAAAAAGTTGGAAAAGAAGTTTTTTATTCGGTAAACAAAATTTGCCCACATTTTGGTCAAGAGTGTGTTTTACATAGTTTAAAGTTTCCGGAGATAGCGCATGTTAGAAATTAAGAATTTACATGTAAAAATTGACGAGAACGAAATTTTAAAGGGTGTGAATCTAAGCTTGGCTGAAAATAAGGTTCACGTTTTGATGGGGCCTAATGGTTCAGGAAAAAGTACTTTAGCGCAATCCTTAATGGGCCACCCCGGATATGAGGTTACAGAAGGTTCGGCAACGCTGGATGGAAAGAATTTGCTCGACTTAGAGCCTGATGAAAGGTCGTTGGCGGGCTTGTACTTGTCGTTTCAGTATCCAAGCGAGGTTCCAGGCGTTACCATCTCAAGCTTTTTGCGAATGGTTTATAACAAGAGAAACAAAGAAAATTTGTCGCCTGTTAAATTTCGAAAACTTCTGGCGGAAAAAATGAAGGTTTTAGGTATGGACGAAAGTTTTATGACAAGGTATTTGAACGAAGGATTTTCGGGTGGTGAAAAAAAGAGAATGGAAATCTTGCAGATGTTGGTTTTAGAACCTAAGTTTGCCATTCTTGACGAAACAGACAGCGGTTTAGATATTGATGCGCTAAGAGTTGTTTCGCATGGGGTAAATGTTTTGAAAGAGCAGACAGGAATGGGAGTTTTAGTGATAACTCACTACACGCGAATTCTAAATTATATTACACCTGATTTTGTTCATGTTATGAAGGACGGGATAATTGTTAAATCTGGAGGCAAAGAGTTAGCCGATGAGCTAGAAAGCCAGGGCTACGAACCTTTTGGCGAGTAATTCGAGGGTAGGCAAGGAAGATTATGGGAAGAAAACAAGTACAAGAAACATACAAAACAAGAAAAAGTAACGTTGGGATTGTAAATTCTAACTATAAAGCCAAATACGGGTTTAATGTTCCCGAAAACGCTGTTTTTAAGACAAAAAAAGGCCTAAACGAAGGTGTCGTTCGACAGATTTCCGAGATGAAAAAAGAGCCCAAGTGGATGCTGGATTTTAGGCTTAAAGGCTTGAAGATTTTTAATGAGAAGGTTTTGCCTGAGTGGGGTGGGAATTTAAAGAATATTGATTTTGACAACATTTACTATTACTTGAAGCCAAGCGATGGTGAGGGTAAAAGCTGGGACGATGTTCCGATGGACATAAAAAATACTTTTGACAGATTGGGAATTCCAGAGGCAGAGAAAATGCATTTGGCGGGAGTAAAAGCTCAGTTTGATTCAGAAGTTGTTTACGGATCTTTAATGAAGGAATTGGAAGATGAAGGAATAATTTTTATGGGAACCGACGAGGCTTTAAAGAAACACCCAGAGTTTTTTGAACAGTATTTTGGAAAAGTAATTCCCTCCCACGATAATAAGTTTGCCGCGTTAAACAGTGCGGTTTGGTCGGGAGGTTCGTTTGTTTATATTCCAAAAGGCGCAAAAGTGAAAAGACCTCTGCAGGCGTATTTTAGGATTAACGCGATTAACATGGGCCAGTTTGAACGAACCTTAATCATTGCTGATGAAGGAAGCGAGGCTCATTACGTTGAGGGCTGTACCGCGCCTGTTTACTCGGCAGATTCACTACATTCTGCGGTTGTTGAAGTTATTGTGAAAAAGGGAGCCCGATTTAGATATACAACAATTCAAAACTGGAGCAATGACGTTTATAACCTTGTTACAAAACGAGCACGGGTAGAAGAAGATGGAATTATGGAATGGATCGATGGCAATTTAGGCTCAAGGCTTACCATGAAGTATCCGAGTTGTTATTTGGTTGGCGAACGCGCGCACGGTGAAGTTTTGTCTATTGCATATGCGGCCGAAGGTCAGCACCAAGACGCAGGAGCGAAAATGTTTCACATCGCGCCAAATACAACTTCGCAGATAATCTCCAAGTCTGTGAGTGTGCGTGGGGGAAGATCAAGTTACAGAGGAATGGTAAATGTGTCCCCTTCTTCTGACAATGCGAAAAGCAGAGTTGAGTGTGATGCGCTAATTTTAGACGCGGATTCTCGCTCAGACACGTATCCGGTTATGAAAATTAACAATTCTTCGGCTAACATTGAGCACGAAGCAACCGTTAGCAAAATCGGTGAGGAAAAAATGTTTTATTTAATGTCGCGAGGCTTAACCGAGCAGGAGGCCATGGGACTTGTCGTGTCAGGCTTTATTGAGCCAATCGTTAAAGAGTTGCCGTTAGAATACGCAGTTGAACTAAACAGACTTATTGAACTTGAGATGGAGGGAAGCGTTGGATAATCGCAATATGAATTATGAAGGTCGAATTATTGAAATCTCAGCAAAATATTAAACTTGAGCCGCAAGAAGACACTCAGTACGTCATTATTCCCAGCGGCGAAATTTCGATTGACGTGATTTTGAATAAACAGGGAATTTCGGCAGAGCTTATCGCACTGTTTTCGTTAAAAGACAGCGAGAATGTATTTCTTTCCACGAGATCAGTTCATAAAGTTCCGCACACAACCTGCATGGTAAGTGTAAAAGGCGCGCTTTTTGATTCGTCGGTTTCAAATTACATTGGAAAAATAATTATCGAAAAACCGGCTCAGCAAACAACTTCGTATCTGGAAGACAACATTCTTTCAATTGGGAATAAAACCCGCAATGCTTCCCAGCCAATTTTGGAAATAGAGGCGGACGATGTAAAGGCTTCTCATGGCGCCACGACAGGCAGAATAAACGCAGATCAAATTTACTATTTAATGTCGCGTGGTTTGTCTAAAGAGGTTTCGGAAAAAGTTGTGATTGGAGGGTTCTTTGAGTCATTATTAGCAAAGGTTGGAGATGAAGAAATTAAAGACCAAGTCAGAAAAAAACTAAATGTCTAATATGTTTGACGCAAATAAAATCAAAAAAGATTTCCCAATACTAAATGACGCGAAGTTTAATGAAGGTTTGGTGTATCTGGATAATGCCGCGACTTCACAAAAGCCGCAGCAGGTTGTAGATGCGGTGAGTGATTATTATTCACACCACAACGCAAATGTTCACAGGGGAATTTATGAGTTGAGTGAGCGCGCAACAAATATGTACGAAGACTCACGGGCAAAGGTTGCGCAGTTTATTGGTGCGAAACACCCAGAAGAAATTACTTTTACAAAAGGGGTTACGGAATCTATTAACCGGGTGGCATTTTGCTGGACGATGCAGCATGTAAAGGCTGGGGACGTGATTCTAGCAATGGAAAGCGATCATCACAGCAATCTTATACCGTGGCAACAGGTGGCTGAAAGAACTGGTGCCAAGCTTGAAGTTTTGCAGGTTGATGAAAAAGGCGAGATCTCTTTGGAGCAAATTAAGCAAAAACTTGATGAATTCACAGGCAAAGTTAAAGTTGTGGCAATTTCACACGCCTCAAATGTTTTAGGAACGATCTTTCCCGTTAAGGAAATTTGCAAACTTGCGAAAGAAGCAGGAGCAATTGTTTCAGTGGATGGGGCACAGGCAATCCCTCACATGAAAGTTAATGTTGAAAGCTTAGGTTGCGATTTTTATTCGTTCTCGGGTCATAAGATGCTTGCGCCGACTGGAATTGGAGTTTTGTGGGGACGAAAAGAATTGCTGCAGGAAATGATTCCTTACGAATATGGCGGTGGAATGATTGGCGAAGTTAAAACACACACTTCAACTTGGGGTGAGATTCCTCAAAGATTTGAAGCGGGAACCCCGAACATTGAAGGCGCCGTGGGACTTTCGGTCGCTATAGATTACTTGGAGGAAATTGGCATGGAAAACGTTCGTAAGCATGAAATTGAGCTAACTACCTACGCTTTAGAGAAGCTTGGAGAAATAGAAGGTTTAACGATTTTAGGCCCGGCTGACGCTGAAAAAAGATCTGGACTAGTCTCGTTTGTCGTTAAAGGAATTCACCCACACGACATTGCGGCAATTTTGAGCCAAAAAAGGATTGCTGTAAGATCCGGTCAGCATTGCACAATGCCCCTGCACGACAGGCTTGGAATTTCGGCCTCGGTTCGCGCAAGTTTTTACATTTATAATACAAAAGAGGATATTGATAAATTAGTTTACGAAATTAAAGAGGCGAGGAAATTGTTATCGTAAGAAATTAAAAAATGAACGTAATGAACAAACAAGACACTCAAAACGATAGTTTATACCGCGAACAGCTTTTGGAGATTTACAAAAATCCGTCTAATCGCGGAACGTTGCCGAGTAGTTCGGTGAAGGTTACAGAGAAGAACGTGTTTTGCGGGGATGTTATTACACTAGAGATGCAGATTGAAAATGGTGTTATTAAAAATGTAGCCTTTGACGGCGATGCCTGCATGGTGGCTATTGCCTCGTCCTCGTTGCTAACCGAAGAGATAAAGGGTAAAACTGTTGAGGAAGCTGCTAAAATCAGTAAGGAAGACTTGTTGGGCATGTTGGGCGTTGAACTTACAACAAGCAGGGTAAAATGCGCGACTCTTATCTTGGAAGCGCTACAGTCTGCGTTAAAACAAATATGACCGAAAGCATAGAAACAAAAATTACAAAAGAAACAAACTTAGCTGAACTAATCTTCAGATTTCCGCAGGCCGCTGAAGTTTTATTAGACTTTGGTCTTCACTGCGTGGGGTGTGCTGCTAACGGTTTTGACACAATTGAAGCCGGAGCAAAGGTTCATGGCTATACAGATGTTGAAGTTGACGAGATAATAACCAGGGTAAATGAAGTTGTAGAGCACGGTGAGTGATATAATATAAACATCCTATGCCCCTCCAAGTAACCTCGGACAACATGGAAGTTACTCCCAGTATGAAAGTTCTCGCTGAAAATAAGGTTTCCAAACTCTTAAGTAAACTTAAAGATACTCCGGAGGACCTTATTGATATTCGCGTGGTTCTAAACAGGGGTGATGGTGAAGGAACTTTCGACACAAAAGTGGAATTGGCTCTTGGAGGGAAAATGATTGTTGGTATAGATAACGACTTTACTCTTGAATCGTCTTTGATAAAGGCGGTTGAAGATGCCCTTAGGCAGTTCGAAAAGATGAAATCAAAACGGACCAAAGAGGAATGGGAGGGTAGACGAAAGATGAAAATGCTAGAATTAACCTAGATCAAGACTATTATGGAAAAAACTACTGTGGGAAAAAACTGGATCCAGAAAGATTTACAAAGACTTAGGAACAACACTCTCGTTCTAGTTGTTATCACGTTTTCAACACTTGGGGTTTTGCTTGGATATTATCTTTTTAGTGACACTTTCCGCGGTCCCTTTAACAACGTATCTTACGCTTATGAAGGTTCGGAAATGAAAGTTGAATGGGAAACAAAATTCCCAGCTCGAACACGCATTGAGTACGGCACTTCGCAGATTTATTTAAACGAAACGGATTTCACCGAAAGTTTTGAGACTACACATGCAACCGAGGTGATAGGGTTGCTACCTGGGAAGCCCCATTTTTTCAGATTAATTGCCGAAGATAATACTGGTGAAAAGCACATGTCCGACTTTTACACCGCTCAGTAATCTAGATTTTCCCAATTTGTTGTTTAATTTTTGAAATGTTAAAGTATCGGTGCTAGAAGTTGCGCGGGTTATAAGGGTGATTAGCTCAGTTGGTAGAGCGCTCGTCTTATACACGAGTGGTCCCTGGTTCGAGTCCAGGATCACCCACCACAGTTAAATAAACAAAAAATCCCGCGTTAGCGGGATTTTTCATCTGTCCAGTTTATAATTTATAGAATACCTAATTCTTGTTTTTCCTCGTCAGACTTTCTCTCAATGTGATCCAAATATCTTTCGGTTGTGGAAACTCTTTTGTGCCCTGCAATTTTGCTTACAGTTAACAAGCTTGTGCCTTGAGACAAGTGAAAAGCAACGAAAGTGTGTCTTAAGTCATTTACTGTGGCATCCTCAACACCGGCGCGGTCAAAAAATCTGCTCAAAGTAGCCCTGATGTTTCTAACCAATAACGGATTTCCGGTTTTGGTAATGAATAAGTGCACGCTATTTTCTATTTGTGGTCTATCTTCAAGGTACCTTTTGATAGCATCTGTAGCGGCCTTGTTCAAAGGAATTGTTCTTGCTTCATGTCTACCCATTTTTGGTACGAAAAGCTTTCCTTCATCGTCCATTTCAACATGTTCTGTTTTAATTTTAGAAAGTTCTGAAATTCTTACACCTGTTTGAAGCAACACTTCAATAATTGCGAAAGTTCTAGCGTCTTCTTTTGCGGCATCTCTTAACGCTCCGTACTCAAGTCTTGAAAGAATTCTAGGCGCTTTTATTTCAACTTTAGGGTGTTTTAAGTTGTCAGCTACGTTTTCGCTAATATGACCCTCAGCGATTAAAAATCTGAAAAAGGTTTTTGTAGAGTTTGTTTTTCTGGAAATAGACTTATTTGTATAGTTTTTCTCCGCAAGGTTTTTCATGAAGGTTTCCAGGTGTTTTAACTCAACCTCGGAAGCATCATTCACACCCGCTTTGTAAAGGTGATCTATTAACTGCTCAATGTCCTTTTTGTAGGCAATGACAGTCGATTCAGATCTGCTCTTGTCAGCAAGGTTTTTTATGAAGTTTTTGTGCGCTAATTCAAGTTTAACCATATTCGTATTCCTATAGGATAGAGTAACATTCGAAAACACCAATGTCAACTCCTATATTTTGCTATAATATCAGCGATGTCCCTGCCTGCCTACTTAAAATACATTGGACTAACAATACTTTTTGCCGTTGCCACGGTTAATTTCACCAGAACTACCTTAAGCGTAATAGAGAGCAGTAAGCGTCTAGATGAGGCAAAAACAGAGGTTTCCGGATTGGAAGGGGAAAAGCTTAGTTTGGAGAAGGAGTTTGAATACAAGCAGTCTAGCGAATACGTTGAAGAGGAGGCCAGGAACAAGTTGGGGCTAGTACAGCCTGGAGAAGAACTTTTTGTGGTTTCGCAGGTTTTAGGTACAGTAGCCCATAACGAAGAGGCCGACGTTGTGGCAAAAAAGAACCTAGATAACTTACACCTCTGGCTTGAACTCTTCCTTTAGCCCGTTTTGACAATATCCGTGCCCTCTGTTAGTATCTTGCTGTAACGCGGGATAGAGGAACAGTACCTCGCCAGGCTCATAATCTGGAGGTCTCGGTGCGAATCCGAGTCCCGCAACCAGAAGCACACTCACCATGATTAAAGGAATTGGTACCCATATTAAAGTTTCCGACTTTCAAGCATCCGCTAAATTTTACGAATCCCTTGGTTTTCAAAAAGTTTTCGAGTATGGTCCCGATAAAGAGGTTAAAGAAGAATATAACGGCAGGGTTTACGAAGCAGGTAGTTGCAAGCTGGAAATTGCCGAGGGCCACAGAGCAGTAAAACCGGAAGTTTTCAAACAAAAAGTAGAGTCGTCCAAGATCTCATTAATGGTGCAAGTTGATTCTGTTTCTGAAATTATTGAGAAGTGCTCGCAAAACGGTATTCCCTTGGCTGTTGGGCCAAGACACTACTACTGGGGAACACTTGAAGTTGTTGTTAAAGACCCAGATGGCGTAGTTTTAGTTTTCATATCCACATATTCTGAAGAAGAGGCCAAAAAGGTTAATGCTGATGAGACTTGGGCGATTCCTCCCGCTAAATCCTAACCTCACCCCAATCCTCTGTTATAATCCCATCTGTAAAGGCACGCCGACGTAGCTCAGTTGGTAAGAGCGGTCGTTTCATAAGCGACAGGTCCCTGGTTCGATTCCAGGCGTCGGCACCAAAAAAACATGAAATTATTCCTGTGCTCACTAGGCATAAATAGCAAGGAAGCCTTGCAAACCCTATTCGCCAAGCCTTTATCCGAAATAAGGTGTGGAGTTATTAAAAACCCAATGGATTTGAAAACTTTGGAAAAGAGGAAGTTTCTGTACGGCTTAGTTGACAGTAGTTTTGTCGAACTTGGCATTAATAAGATAGACATTGATCTAAGAGAGTACGAGGGTAAGTCAAAAGAGTTGAAAGACGTGATCAATGACTTAGACATGCTTTGGATAACGGGAGGAAACGTATTTTATCTTAGGTGGTTGATTAAAAAGGTGGAGTTTGGACCTATCCTACTCAATGCCGTTAAGGGTGGGTTGGTTTATGGTGGGGACAGTGCAGGTGCTTTGGTGGTATGTCCAACACTGAAATATTTGGATATGGTGGACGACACTTCACAGATTCCTGAGGTTATTTTTAAAGGACTTAATATAATAGACTTTATTCCTCTTCCCCATTGGGATAACGTAGACTTTAAATCTAAATTAATTGAGATAAGGGAAAAATTGGAAAACGATGGTTTCAAAGTGTTAGTTTTTGGAGACAAGCAATCAGTAGTTGTAAACGGTGAAAATGTTGAGATTGTAGGTCAATTGATGAAGTAGATTCTATTTGTGTAATAATTAAACTATGAGTAAACGAATATTAACGGGCGACACCCCAACAGGAAAACTTCATATTGGCCACTATGTTGGCACTTTGGCTAATCGAGTTAAGCTTCAGAATGAGTACGAAACCTTCATAATTCTTGCGGATCTTCACGCTTTTACTACAAAGGTTGATAAACCAGACGAAATTGCTGAAAGTACTTTACAGGTCGCAATGGATAATTTGGCCGTAGGACTGGATCCAACAAAAGCCACTCTATTTGTGGAATCCGGAATTCCAGAGATTTACGAACTTGCCGCAATATTTAGCATGTTGGTTTCGCACAACCGGTTGCTCAGAAACCCGACAATAAAAGATGAAATTGTTTCAAAAGGTTTAGGCGATCAATATTCAATGGGGTTTCTTAATTATCCGCTTTTCCAAGTTGCCGATATTTTAGGTGTGAAAGGAACTTTGGTTCCGGTTGGAGTGGATCAACTTCCACATCTAGAGCTAACAAATGAAGTGGTTC
>CAZGUN010000008.1:0-15003 GCA_964529125.1 uncultured Candidatus Saccharibacteria bacterium | reverse complement strand
CAGTGGCAAAAGCTTGCAATCGCTAGGTTTTTCTATAGAGACGCGCCAATGGTTATGTACGACGAACCAACCGCCGCCATTGATGCTGTTTCCGAATACAACATTTTCAACAAAATTTACAGCTTCTTTGAAGGTAAAACCGTCATTATTATTTCGCATAGATTTTCTACAGTAAGAAACGCCGACAGAATTATTGTTTTGGAAAAAGGTCAGATTGTTGAGGAAGGCACACACGACGAGCTTATGAAAAAAGACGGCTACTACGCAAAGTCGTTTAAATTGCAGGCTGAGGGCTATTCTATAGCTTCTTGAGTTGCTCAAAAAATCTTTCTTGGGATATACCTAGAGTTTTAAGGTTATTTTTTATTATGTAAGGAGAAATTTCACTATCAGCTTGGAAAATAACTGGTCGTTTTAGTCCGGGCTTGGTGTAGCACACATGGTCGCCTACTTGGCGTTTATAAACACAGCCGTTTAGTTTTAGAAAAGCTTCCCATTTGCGCCTTGATATTGGATGTAATCTTGGAGGTTTAGGCAAATGAACTTACAGGAATTTTAACGGAGATACTCTCCACGAAAGGTTCTGCGGGTTGCCACTGACTATCTACTTTTTTCCATCCCAGTCCTGTTAATACCTCGTTGGTGGTACCGAGGTCTGCGAGTTCCTCAAAGAAAAGCACGACGCCTCTGGTAAACCTACCTTTAACTTCTTGTTTAGTTTTTCCCTGCACAGCAAAATCTAACACAGGGGTACGTGCGACGAAATGATTCTTTTCTTTAAATATCTCGACGGGGAGGTCAAATTCCAGGTGCTTTAGCATCTTGTCAACCATAAGCACATGGTATCAACGACACGAATTTTTGTCAATTTAGCGAAAGCGTGTAAACCCTATTGCTATCCCCCGCCTCACCCTATATATTAAAACTATGATTGAAATATTGGGTCTTGCGTTAATTCTTATTGCCGGATTGTTTGTTGGATCTTTCCTAAATGTTGTTTCCGATAGAGTCCCCGCCCATCAGTCCCCGCTTAAAGGCCGTTCAAAATGCCCACACTGTAACGCAACACTTGCTCCCAAAGATCTTATTCCCCTACTTTCGTACCTTTTGCTTCGTGGCAAATGTAGATATTGTGGTAAGAAAATTTCACTTTATTACCCGGCGGCGGAAATTCTAACTGGCATAACTTATGCGGCAATTGCCTATTACCTTGGCGTATTCACACAACCAAACCCGCTAATCTGGCTTAATTTTGGCTACCTTGCCACACTTGCCTCTTTTCTTATTGTAATTTTGTTTGCCGATATGAAGTACAAACTTATTCCAAACCGTGTTGTGGTTCCGGCCATAGTTTTTGTGCTGTTTTTCATGATTGGAAGCTTTACGTTTATTGCGGCAAGTTCATACTCGCAAATGAAAGCTGATCCTTTTGGGCAATACTTACTTGAAGTTGGTTACTGGCAAAGCCAGATGATTTATTTGCTGCAAAGCTTGTTGATTACAATTGTAACCGCACTTTTGCTTGCCGGGTTTTTTAAGCTTTTGATCTGGATTACGAAAGGAAAAGGTATGGGCGGTGGTGATGTTAAATTGGCATTTTTAGTAGGTTTAGTTAACGGGTTTCCACTAAATGTTGTAGCGATCGTTTTAGCCTTTGTAAGTGGGGCGGTGTTTAGTGGCGTTTTGATGTTACTACGCCGAAAAGGCCTACGCGATGTTATCCCCTTTGGGCCATTTCTAATTTTTGGCTCTGTTGTGGCATTTATCTTCGGCCAGCAGATATTTAATTGGTACCTGGCGTTGATTTAATCCCCTCCCCCGCGCCCCCCGACAGTATTTACAAACAATATGTTATAGGATATACTGTGAACATTCAAATGTAGCTTGCTTGATTCCAATGTTGAGCTTGCTAGAATACAAGTATATCTGATCGGCCAGATTCGCCGAAAGAAAAAAAAACGAAAGGAGACGAAAGACAATGGCTAACAAATCGTTAGTTCAACAGCCAAATCCAGTGCCGATTTTTGCATTGATTGGCATGGTGGTTTTAGTGGCTGCGGCTTTGGTTGTTTGGTTTAACTCTGGAGACTTCGTCTCCGGAACAATTCCGAATGATCGGGGTCAGGGTGCGGTGGTTTCTACTGCCTTCCCTACCAATGAGCCTACAACCACTAGTACGTCGGAGCCTACTGCAACAGCGGTACCGACCAAACCGGCTGAGTATCCCTCTGAGAATCAGGAATGGTTGCTGAATGTGATCTTTCCTAAAGTCCGCGAGGCCGGGTGCGAACCCACTTACGAAGCCAGCTACGATGCTTTTGACTTGTACGTGAACAGCATCGTCTGGACTGTGGATGAGAGCGGCAATCCTGTTCAAGGATTGGTCGTACTGGATCTCTGCAGTGGAGAAGCAGTGGCCGAAGAGGGAGAAGTAAAGACCTACTTAGGATTCTACATTTTAGGGGATGGATATCCCGACGACGAGAATGTAGAAAGTTGGAGAGGGGCTCCTGAAACATCTTTTCTGGTTGGTCCCAACTATCTAATCTCGACCATGGGTTACTACCCTCCCTTGGACTACATAGTACCGCCAGTACCAATCTCTTTGCCTGAGCGATACTTGGGATTTTTGGATAGTAGTGGCCTTGTGGGATTGCGGGAGCTGTACGTTTGTCTGAACACTCGAGCCTCCGACGAATACCGTCCACATTTTTACACAAGTTTTGTCGTCCAGGTTCCAGCTGTAGTTGCCGAGACTTTTGGCGAATATTTAGGATGGGCTGGACCACGTTCTGAAACAGATGTGGATCAGTGTATCAGTAAGTAGCACCACACAAGACCCAGGTTTCCTTAATCTGGGTCTTGTTGCTTTTTGCCCGAAAAATTTCTAGTATTAAGATGTGAATAGATTTAGCCTGCCTAAGATTATAGTTCCTCTCTTTACCCTTCTACTTATTATTCTTACCTTGTATAGTACCTATCAAATTTTTCCTGAATTTAAAAAGAGCGTTGATTCTGTTTTACCTTGGACAAAAAAAGAGGATGAAAGCCAAAGCCCATTTGAGGATCTTAGCCCGCCGGACGATATTATAGACATTTATGTGCCTGAAAGAACTCAGGTTGTTGATATGTATTATAATTTTTTGGTGGAATCCGAAGCTTACTCACGTGAAAATAACGAAACCTCATCGTATTGGCAAAACTGGAATTGGCAAACACATCTTTTCTGGGCATATGTGTCTGGGGTTAACGTTGACCAAAAAACTGTTGATTTACGGTTTGGAAGTCCAGAATCTTTTGGCAACCTTACAAACATTCCTGTTTCCTGCGAACCTGAAAACACGGCTTATTTTTCTTCAATAAGCTTGCTTCAAGATACAAAGGTTGATGTTTTCGACTATGTAGAACCTGAAGATATTCTCTATTCACAATGTTTAAACGAGGAGTGCACCAGAATAGGAAATTACTGTATCATAATTGATAGGGACCTGCCGGGCACTCCATGAAAAAAACTTTTCTAATCACCACATTTATTTTGATATCTTTTGCATTCTTACTTCCAAAACAAGGGAGAGCAGCGACATGTACAGACTGTCCTTCAGGGCAAAATTCATGCCAAAACGGAGCTTATTGCTGCGGCCCTCCGCAATATAGCTGTCCCTCGTATGCATGCACGCGACGTTCAGACTGTATAACCAATCCTGTGTACGACGCAAATAATCAATCGTGTGGTTGTTTTATTTTTTTCGAAGGTGGGCAGCAGCAGTGGAAGGTATGGAACGCTGAAATACAAGGAGGAACCTGCCAAGCTTGCGGTGGTGAGACTCCTCCCCCTCCTGGTAATGGTGGCGGCGAATTTTGTTTCGAGTACGAGTGTGTAATCTTCGCCAATTGTCCGGACATAAATGAAGTGGATGGTGAATGTGAAGACAGAAATGGCCAGCCGCAAGTAATGTGTAAAAAGAAGATAGACTGCCCTGTTGTATGCACGCCAACACCAATTGATCCCCCGGTAAGGACATCTAGCCCGACAAATTCCGCGGTATTCGATTATGACGTTAATATTACCTTCTCCTGGAGCGGTCCTGACGGTTGGGGTAGTTGCTGTGGTTCCTGCGGAAAGGGATACAGGTTGTATGTGACAAAAGGTAACGGAGTTTGGACATCTCCTTCTTACGACAAAAGCAAGACTAGCGTAGCTATTTCGGCGTCAACTTTTGGTGAAGGAGCTCACAGCTGGTACGTCCAAGCTTATAACGGAGATGCCGGAAAGACTAACTCAACAACTAAAAACTTTACAGTCAATCCCCCTCCAGTTACTGTTCGCGGTTACATCTGGAACTCCACAGACCAAGCCTGTAACTTAAGCCAAAACCAAAAAGCTTCTCGTGAAATTGTTCTGGGTAGCGCGCAAGGAAATGTTGCAACCAATATCACGCTTCTCATGGACGGCACAACCAACGGAACTTGGAATACAAGCGCTAGCAACTATAGCTATCGTTTCACAAACGTTGCGCAGGGCACACACTCTCTAAGTGCCACTGTTCCAGACCCCGTAGGCTACCCTAACTCAACTTATGAACTTGCCTGTGTAAATAACTCTGCGGGTAGTGTAATCCCGTCGGTTAACGCTAGCGCTGACCCCACTACTTTAGACCTTGGCTATGTAGTTACAACAGCGACTACCAGCTGGTTCCAATCTATTGGTGGTGACATTTTCGGTGGCTGCGAGAACTGCGCGAACAGCGTTTCAATTGACGTTCCCGGAACTGGCGAAACTTTGGGTGGTTTTGTTAGTTATTTAATTTCCACCGCCGGAACACTTTTTGGCGACAGCGGACTTTCCATTACAAATGACAGCTACTCACAGGACAGTAACCGCCATTTGGAATATATGGGCTCGGATGATTTGTGGCCTTCTTCACTAACTTTTACTCCCCCATCCTCTGCCCAAGAAGTAAGTGATTGTCCTAGTATGTTTCAAGGCAATGAACTAGACGCAGAAATAGTTTACAAGGCCTCTGTTGATTGCGTTCAAGACGGGCTTGATGGGTTAAATGGTAATTATAACTTTACGCACGATGGTGTTGCAGTAGTATACGTAGAGGGTACTGATACACTTACATTTGATAAGAACCTTACGGCAAGTACTGATAGCAGAAGAGTTTTATTTATTACCCAAGGCCCAGTTGAATTCAGCGAAGCTGTTGGCACGCCGGCCCCCACCCCATCAGCTGACGCCCACATTCAGGCAGGTATTATTTCAGCTCAAAATATTAGCTTTTTGGCCCAAACACCACCAACAGAAGACACAACCATAATCGTTGAAGGCCCGCTTGTTACGAAAGATGGTTCAATCGTTATGAACAGAAACCGCGGAATTAATAATGGCTATCCGGCCGTGGTTGTTTTGTACAACCCGCTTTACTTAATTTCCCTAACGAGCTGGCACCCAGCGGGGCTTTCGGCTGTAGATATTTCGTGGGTGTTAAACTAAGACCATGATTACAAAAATCACGAACAAGAAAACGCGAAAAAACGAAAGTGGCCAAGCTTTAATTTTCGTTATCGCCACAATGACGGTGGCACTGGCGGTGGGGGTTGGAGTTTCGCTAAGAAACCTCGCTTCTATTTCGCGAACTTCGCGAACCGACACGGCGGCTCGGGCGCAAGCTGCGGCCGAAGGTGGCGCCGAAAACGTTTTGTCGCGTTCAGAGTCAGAAATTGCCGCGATGGTTGGTGACCCTGCTGCAGAAGACATAGTTTTTGCACCTTCGGTTAACGACAACATCACAGCTGTCGCTTCGGTTACGGTTGAAGACTGGAACATTGCCGCTTCAGGTTTTACTTACCTACCCCTGGAAATTAAACGAGATCAAGTTTCGGAAGTAAAACTAAACGGTGGAGGAATTACAATTTGCTGGTCATCGCAAAACGATTCGGCTGGAAGCGATATTTACTACATCGCCTACAATGACACCGGAACCATGACCCGCGGGGGTGTGGAAGCAAACGACAGAAATGGATTTCCAAGCAATTATTCTTCGGGGGGAACTTTTGCGGGTGCGGACGGTGGAAATCCAGACTTTGACAATTGCCACGACGCTACACTTCCAAGCAGCGCTGACGGCATAAGAATCCGTTCAATCAACGCCGACTCAAGACTTGGCATTTATGTCACTTCCGGATCACTTCCTAACCAGGGTTACAAAATTACATCAATTGGGCGCTTGCAAAACGCTCCGGTCGGACAAGAAGCGGAAGTAAAAGTTACGGTTATTCGATCACTGCCGTTTATGCCGGGAATTTTTGACTTTGGTATTTATTCAGGTTCGGGTGGCGCAGCTTTGGATTAGTACTGTGCCCTTGACTTCATATAAAAGTATGCCGCATAATAGTATAGATATGAATAGAAACCAAAAAGGCTTTACACTTATTGAACTTCTTATCGTTATCGTAATCATCGGCATTTTAGCAGGTGTCTTAATTGCCATTATTGATCCAGTATCCCAACAAAACAGAGCTCGCGACGCAGGAATTGAGGCTTCCATGAACAAGGTGGTTTTGGCAACGGAAGGCTACGTTTCAGCCTACGGTACCGCCCCAATTGACACCCAGTTTATCGCTCAGTACAAGGACAGCACTGTAACAGCGCGCGGTACAACCTGTGATCAAACAACAGGCGATCCTGACTGTGAGTTTAGCGTTGCGGCCAATACCCTCCCCGCCACATGTAGTAGCACTTGGTCTGGTACGGGAACAGCGCAGTGTTATTTTAGATACTCGGCAACTGAAGCAACTTCAAACTTTACTATCTTTGCAAAGTCCGCGGGCTTGGAAGGCATAGTGTTTAAGTTTGAAAATAACGGTGTCAACGCCGGACTCATTCAGCATTGCCCCGCCGCCGATCCAGTCGGATGTTAAAAACTCTTAAATCTAATTCCGCAGGTTTTACCCTCATCGAACTCCTAATCGTAATTTCAGTTATAGCAGCCCTTTCCGTCGTTTTGGTGAGCATCATTGACCCTGTGGGTTCGCAAGGAAAAGCGCGTGATGGAGTTCGCTTGAGCCATGTTAAGAATCTGGCTGAGGCAATAGAATCGTATAGGCAAATTGAGGGTGCGTACCCACTCGATGCTGACCCACAAAACCCCGCCTCCACTTTACGCACCACCTACATTCGCGAATGGCCCTCTCCCGTTTCCAATGACGGTACGGAAAATGCCGCCTGGTCTTACGTATACGCGCAGGCAGGTGCTGGTTTTGTGCTTTATTCCCCAAATTCTCGGGGCGGTTGCTACAAATATCAAACAGACTGGCGAAATGCAATGTACTGCCCCATCGCCGAATGCAGCACGGACATTTCTTCAACTTCAGATTGTAGCGAATTGTAATTAGTTCAAAGCTCGCGCTATACTTAAACTATGCTTTTGCCAAAAAATCAACACGGATTTACTTTAATCGAACTTTTAGTTGTGGTTGTGGTTATTAGCGCGCTTTCCGGTGTCGTAATTTCTATTATTAATTCTGGTGGTTTTAGAGACAAAGCCCGCGATGCTCAAAGAATTGCGGATTTAAAACAAACCCAAACCGCTTTAGAACTTTACTTTTCCGACTTTAGAGCATATCCGGACAGTGGTGGTGCTTGGATTCATATTGATGGTACGTCGGACGCAGCTACAGCGGCTCTTGCCCCTATTTACATAAACGAAGTTCCAGCTGACGCCGAAGATACCGGCGGAAGCTCTGACCCATGCGGATCGCCGGAAGAGCGCAGGTACAATTACCGTTCAGACGGCACGTACTACACCCTAACCGCTATTATGGCCGTAGCAACCTCTAATGACCAAAACATGTGCGAGGATCTAAACAACTGGAATTCCGGTTGTGGAGGTGGTTTTGCCACCCAAGATGTTTGCTACGGAGTTGAGAACCCTTAATCCTTTGGCTTACTCCCCGCTCTTTTCTTTGTGCTAACATTTACTCATGAACAATCGCGGTTTTACTTTAGTTGAACTTCTTTTGGTCGTATCTTTAATTGCAGTTCTTTCAAGCTTTCTAATTCCAGGCTTTTCTAATTACATAGACAACCAAAATATCCGTCAAGCGCAAGAATTGGTTAAAAGTGATCTTAGAACGGTTCAAAACAACGCTTTGTCGGGGGTGGGTTCGTCTAGTTCAAGTGTTGTGTACTGGGGCTTAAAAATAAGTTCGCAAAACGCCTCCAACTACGGTTTTTTTAAGTCATCTGTAGCTGACTCTTCGGCCTGCAGTAGCGCCACTATCGAGCAAACCAGCGTGGATCTTCCGGGCGCTGTAGTCATTACAGACGGGGCTGGTGCTTGCGTGTTTTTTAACCTTAGAAACGGCGATGCGACCGTTGTGAACCTTCCAGACGGCACGATTAAGCTTGGTCCCGCCGGCCAAACTTCGTGTGATGGTGTTCAGATAAATTCGGCGGGTATGATTAGAGGGGTTGATTTATGCTAAAACTTAGCAACGAACATGGGATTGGCTTAATAGAAACGCTTCTGGCGCTTGGCATTTCGATAATTATCGTCACTTCAATGGTGTCTTTGGCTATTTTTACGCTTCGAGCTTCCCTGGAAAATAAGCTTCTTTTGTCGGGAACTCAAGTTTCGAACCAGGAAATAGAGCTTGTCCGTGCATATAGAGACTCACGGGCTTGGGCCACCTTCGTTGCTGATGTTAGCTCACCTGGAATAGACTGCTTTGGTGCGGATTGCCATATGGATAGCTCTGGGGCTTTGGGCGTTGAAAGCGGAGTTTTCGTAATAAATGAAGGTTCGAATGAGGAAATAACCAAAAGTTTTAGACTATCCGATATTAATGGTGATATGTCTTTGATTAGAGTTACCGTCACAGTAAGCTGGACAGTGGGTTCGAACACAAAATATGCTCATAGTTACACCGAACTTTCGGATTGGAGGGGCCTGTGAGATTTTGGCGGAAGAGTGAGAAGAGTCAGCAGGGCTTTACGCTTATCGAGCTTTTGGTGGTCGTATCTTTAATAATTATCGTTGTTGGCGTTTCGGGCGACATTGTGGTTTCCTTGATCCGCAGCTACAACAAGACCCAGATCACAAACGAGGTTGAACAAAATGCTAACTTTGTGATGACAAAATTAGAAAAAGAACTTAGAAACGCCAGTGCCGTGACAAGCCTAACATCAACCGACCTGGTGTTCACCCGAGGCCTTCCCACTGGCAGTTTAGAAACAATCACCTACACAATTAAACCCGACGGCACAATTACCCGCGAAATAACGGGCAGCGGCTTGGGCGAAGTCTTGCTTATAAACAATTCCACGCCAGACGGCGTTTATTTAGACCCCGGTGCTTCGTTTTTCACCGATGAAACCGTAGCCGGCGGCCCCACTGTCGTCAAAATAAATCTGTCTTTTAGGCAAATCGGAACTCCAGTCGTTCAGTTTACCCAAAACGTAGACTTGGAATCCACCATTGTTGTTCGAGGTTCGTATTAAGTTCTTCGAAGTTTTATTGTAGAATTAAAACATGCCCATCATAGGATTAGATCTAGGAAATCACGGTTTTCGTGCCGTCGAAATGGAAGAGCAAAGAGGAGGTATGATTTTGCGGAAATTTGGATACTACGAAGACGCAAAGCTTAACCTCCAAACTGCCGCCCAACCCGACCTCGATGCCTATTCCGCGGCGCTTAAAAGCTTTTTTTCCGAAACAGGCTTTACCACACCGGATGTTATCGTTCCCCTTTCCGAGTCCGAAGTCTTCACGCGCGTTATTCAGCTCCCTCACATGAACGAAAAAGAGTTACGAAGTTCCATAACTTTTGAAGCCGAACAATATATTCCAATTCCGCTTAAAGAAATAAACTTTGACTTTCAGATTTTGGATCCTGATCCCACTAACAAAGATAAAATGAACGTTTTAATTGTGGCGGCAAAACATACGGTTTTGAATAAATACATTGAGCTTTTGAAAAAAGCGGGCCTTAAGCCAAAAGCGTTAGAACCTGAAACTCTGTCTATAAACCGTGTCTTGGGCGATTCGGCAAAAGATCCAAGCGCTAGCATAATCTTAAACATTGGAACTTTAGATAGCCAAATTATCGTGTCGTACAGGGGTTTTGTAAGGTTTACGAGAAGTGTTACGGTTGGCGGAGACGCTTTTACCAAAGCGGTTCAGCAAGGCTTAGGTTTTGATTATGCGCAGGCCGAAGAGTACAAAAAAACTTACGGTTTGGACGCAAAACAAGCGGACGGAAAAGTTTATAACGCGATAAAACCCGTTTTTGATCAGGTTTTAGCTGAAGTTAAAAGATCGAAAATCTTCTACACAACCCACAACCCCGATGTTATGATTGGGAGGTTGATAATTTGCGGAGGATCTGCCCTAATGCCTGGAATTTTGTTTTACGCCGCCACTAACCTTGATCTAGAAGTTGAAATGGCTAACCCGTGGGAAAACGTTCAGTTTATTAAGGCTCTAGAACCCCAAAAAGATAAATTAATAGAGATGGGCCCACTGTATACAACGGCCGTGGGGCTGGCTTTGAAGGACAAAAACAATGGCTGATATAAACCTTATACCGCAAGTAGAAAAACAAGAACAGGCTAAAGAAAGAGCAGTGAAAAACAGCACTATTATCTCTTTGCTGCTGTTTTTGGTTGTGGCAGGTGCCAGCGGTTACGTATTTTTTACCATCTTTTCATTAAAGAGCGCAATTCAGGATAGAGATAATAAAATTGCTGTTTTAAGAAGCGATATAGAAGGCATGTCCACAATTGAAATTTCGGCAAGGAACTTAGGACAGAAGTCGGACACGGTGGCAAGCATACTCAAAACAAGGCCTAACTATTCTTTACTACTCACAGAATTTAAAAAAAGAATTCCAAGTACCATCTTAGTTGATAGCTTTACCTTAGGCCGCGACAGCACCGCTAGCGTTTCAGGTACGGGTAGCGACTACATTTCCATTGCAAGATTTATCAGAGATCTTCCCGACCCCGCCTTTCCTAGCGCTGGGCAAGGCCTTGGGAGCTTGTTTACGGACGTATCCCTAAATTCTGTTAATCTTGACGCGCAAGATGGCAATGCGGCTTTCTTTATCGTCATAACATTTGATGAGAATTCGTTAAGGAAGGTAAATTAAGCCAATGAATTTAAACTCAAACATCAACACAAATATAGACACACAAAAGCTTAAAAATACTCTTCTTAACTTTTTGGTGCCGATCATTGCCTTGGTGCTTATGTTGGTTTTGGCTCTAACAACTCTAATCCCTGCTTTAAGTGGTATTCCGCTTCTTCAAAATGAGCTCGGTGCTAAAAATAGGCTCGAAACCCAACTTAGAGATAAATTGTCCGCGCTAAATAAATTAGTAGATTTTCAAACAATTGTGACCGCCGATGAAGAAGTGGTTTCAAGGGTTTTAGCCTCCGAAGCTAAAGTGCCCGAGCTTTTGACCCAAGTTGATTTAATAGCAAGAGAATCGGGTTTAAATGTTGATAGGCTAAGCTACTCTTTAGGTGAGGCTACTGAGGAAGAAGCCATCCTTTCCTACAGCGTGGTTAATGTGAGCTTAGGTGCAACTGGAAGCTACGACCAAATAACCGGATTTTTAGCCAATTTGGAAAACGCCGCGCGTTTAGTAAATGTAAACACTTTTAGGTTTGCGACAGAATCTGGCGAAGAGGCCGCTGGCCTTTTTAGCATCACCCTTGTGCTACAGTCCCCATACCTTCAAGTGGAGTCAAACGCGGTAACAGACGACCCTATTAATGTCGATGTTGGCGATCCTGATTTTGAAACTTTTATAAACAATCTTAATTCTTTGCGCTTTTACGATATAACCGCCGACACTCAATTCGTGGAGTTAGAAGAGTCTACACCTGAAGAGATTGAGGGAAGTGTTGAGGAAGTTGTGGTGGAGGAGCAGGCACCTGTGGATACAACACCCGCTCAGTAGGTCTAAAAGTTTTCAATAGCCCTGCTATTTTCTTTTCGCCACTTTTCTATTTCAGCGTGATTTCCGGATAATAATACTTCGGGCACTTTCATTCCCCTGTATTCTTCCGGCCTTGTGTACTGTGGGTACTCAACAAAATTACTTTCAAAAGATTCTATTTCCGAAGCGCCCGCCTTTTCCAAAATTCCGGGCATTACCCTTGTAACACTTTCCAGAATTACCATAATCGGAACTTCCCCACCCGACAAAACGTAGTCCCCTATTGAAATCGCCTCATCAGCCAACCCCTGCTCAATTCGGGCGTCGAAGCCCTCATAGCGGCCTGAGATGAGTATTAGCTGTTCAAGCTGGGAATATTCGCGAACTTTCTTTTGGGTGTATTTTTGACCCGCAGGTGAAAGCAACACGATCCTGCTTTTTGATTTGTCTTGCGAAACTCTCTTTATATTTTCGACGGCATCAAACACGGGCTCGGGGCGCAGAACCATTCCAGGTCCGCCGCCGTATGGTTTATCGTCAACGCTTCCACGTGTATCTACTGCAAAATCGCGAATGTTGTGGAAATTTACTTTAATCACACCTGTTTCCAAACCCTTTTTTAATGGAAGGTGTTTAAGATGCTGCTCAAAAAGTTCGGGAAATAGTGTTACTACTTCGAAACTTAACATGGGTTATTCAGCGGCTACTTCGTCTGTTGCTTCTTCTACGGTTTCGGTGGCTTCAGGTTCCGCGGATTCAGCTTCAACGGCAGTTTCGCCCGTAGTTTCGCCTGTGGCTGTGGTTTCGGTAGGTCGCGGCCTTCTGGTACCATCTGGCTCAAGAAGTTCAACATTTATCATTACGCCCTCTTTTATAGCTTTAGACTTGGCGAGCGATCTGATGCTACGAATAATTCTTCCCTCTTTACCAATTACTAATCCCATGTCGTCTGCATTTACTAAGATTTGGTAGTTGTATGTGTTTCCCTCCAAGATCTCGCTAACTTTAACATCACCGGGATTCTTGACGATGTTAGTAAGTAAGTAGTTTAGAAATTCTTGCATTCGTTCTTATCCTTTTGCCAAACTTTTTACTCTTTTGCTGGCTCCGGCTCTGGCGAACTGGCAGTTTCGCTAGCAGGTTCTTCTGGTACGATAGGTGCTTCTTCCACGGTTGGAGCCTCAACTGCAGCCTCTGGGGCTTCTGGAGTCTCGACAGTGGGTGTGGCCGGTGTTGGTGTGGCTACCGCGGCAGCTTCTTTAGCTTCGCCCTCGTTCTGTCTTGTGTAAGGCGTAAACTCGTACTTCCCTTCCACAAGTTGCTCAACGGCCGAAGTAACCATCGCGCCCTTCCCCTTCCACTCTTCGTACTTCTTCTTATCTATATCTAATAGTACAGGATTGTTTGACGGATTATAATGTCCCAAGATATCTAAAAATCTCCCGTTCCTTTTATCGCGGGTATTTGAAACAACGACCTTAAAAGCCGGTGAGTTTGTTTTTCCAATTTGTGCGAGTCTTATTGTTACTGACATGTTTGTCGCTCGTTCTAACTGCAGAATTGTATCAGAGCCCGTTTAGCTTGTCTAACGCCTGTACGGCGGCATTTTGCTCGGCCCTTTGCTTGCTGGCGCCTTCCCCTTCGCCATAAAGTTCGTCGTTTAAGTAAACCCCTACCCTAAAAGTTTTATTATGATCTTCTCCCCACGAATCCATAACCTTGTAAGCTGGAGTTACATCAAGTTTTTCTTGTGCCGCTTCCTGCAACTTTGACTTTGAATCCTGATAAAGTTTCTTTTCTACAACCAGAGGGATTTTATAAAAAAGCTCTTTTGTGACAAAAGTCTGGCAAAACTCTAAGCCTTCGTGAAGATACAGCGCGCCTAAGACTGCCTCAAAAGTATTGGCTAAAATATATTCCCGATTTCTGCCCCCTGTCGCCTCCTCGCCTTTTGAGAGAAGAAGAAGCTCGCCGTAGCCAAGCCTTTTGGCCTCTTTAGCCAAAGATATAGTGTTTACCACAGCCGAACGGTAGTTGGTTAAGTGGCCTTCAGGCTCGTCAGGGAAGGCTTTGTAAAGATACTCCGAAGATAAGTGTTGCAAAATTGCGTCCCCTAAGAACTCAAGCCTTTCGTTTGATTTATTTTCATATTCGGGGTGCTCGTTAAGATAAGATCTGTGCGTAAAAGCTGTCTCAAATAACTTCTCGTCTTTGATTTTAATTCCCAGTATCTTTTGTGTTTTTTTCGCGTCAAAGCCTGTTGCCATAATGTTCATCTATTCTAGCTTTTCGTTTAACGCGCCTGCAAGGTCGCCAAATGTCTCAAAGTTTTCTTCACTCTCCGAAAGGTCAACATCAAGTTTTTCCTCAATTTCGGTTAAAATCTCGTGAAGCTCGATGCCACCTATGTTTAAGTCGTCTTCAAAGTAAGACTCGTCGTGAATTTCTTCCACCTCAAGACCTGCCATCTTGGATATTATTTCTTTTGCTGTCTTTATATAGTTTGTGCTCATGCTAACTTTTCTGCTTCTTCGGGCGGCTCCGCCTTCCCCTCTTCAAACTCCTCAACAAGACTGCCCAAAACCCCGTTTACAAATTTGCTTGAAGTCTCATTTCCAAACTCTTTTGCAAGTTCCACCGCTTCGTCAATTGCAATTTTCTTCGGCAGCTCACCAAAAACGATTTCGTAAATTGCAACTCGCAGTATTACTAAATCAACCTTGGCTATTTTGTCAATAGGCCATTCGGGCGCGTGCTTTGTAATTAGCTCATCAATTTCTTTTCGATGTGTGCGAACGCCTTCAGAAAGCTTGTTTGTAAGCTCAAGATCAGCATTATTAACTTCTAGAAGATCTTTGGAAAGGTCTAAGCAGCCTTCGGGGTCCTGCTCTGAAAAAATCCAACAGAAGACTGAGGTAAGGGCTAGTTTTCGGGCATTGTGTCTTGGGTCGCTTTTTGACTTCATTTTGTTGTCAATTATCTCTGGTCTCTAATTTCCGCATTCAGCGCAAACGGTATGTGGAAGCTTTTGAGCTCCACATTTAGGGCATTTT